>JBHEMA010000184.1:0-5562 GCA_046262795.1 Candidatus Dormibacteria bacterium
TGCTGGTGATCGGCGTGCTCGTCATGTGCGTCGCGCGCCGTCTTGGCGTCGGGCCGTGGGGCGGCATCGTCGCAGCGCTCGTCGTCTTCCTCGGCGTCGGTCTCGGATTCGTCGGTCTCTTCAACGACGCATGCACCGGACACGGGTACAGCGCCGCGCAGTGCACGCTCTCGTACGTCATCGGACATCCGGGCGAAGGAGCGGGCGTCGTCTTCGGCACGCTGCACGACATCCCTTCGACGATTGCGGCGCAACCTCGCGCCTACGATGGTTTGCCTTCTGACGGCGGCATGCCACCGCTGCCCGGCATGCAGTGGTACACGCCGCTCATGGCGTGGTGGCTGCCGCAGCGCACCATCGCTTATGGCTTCGCCGTTGCGCTGTGCGTGCTGCTGCTCGTCTACGCAGGGCTGCACGCAGATCGCCGCAGCTGGACGCCGTTCGCGCTGGCGGGTGGCCTGATCGGCGTGCTGCCGATCGTGCACATCCAGACGCTCTTCGCCCTGGCGGTGATACTGCTGATGATCGGGCTGCGCCATCGCCGGCGTGAATGGTTTGCGCTGATCCCGGTAGCGCTCGTCGTGGCGGCGCCGCGGCTCATCCAGGTGGCGGTCGCACCACACGGCGCTGCCACGGCGGGCAATGCGTACCCGTGGCTCGAGCCTGGGTGGCTGGCGAATGCAAACGCACGCATCGAGCCGTCCGCACTTGGGGCGCTTCAAGGTGTCGGCACCGCGATCACGCAGCTCGGCAGTGGCAGTTGGTGGTGGTTCTGGTTCGTCAATCTCGGGCTCGTCGTGCCGCTGGTCGCCGTGGTCCTGCTGCTGGCAGCCGCGACCGTGGTGCGTGGGCGCGCCGCGTTGTTCGCACGCAGCGCATTGCGCGCAGTCCCGTCACCCGTGCTGGAGCTGCTCCTCTCGGCCACCATCATCTTCGCGTTGTGCAACGTCGTCGTCTTCCAGAGCTGGGATTGGGACAACACGAAGCTGCTGGTGTACTGGTATCTCGCCGTCGGCATCGCCGTGGGCGCGTTGGTCAGCCGTGCCGCTCGGCACGCGTGGCGCGGCATCGCCGCGTGGTGCCTCGTGGTGTCCATGCTGCTCACGGGGGTGCTCGTGATGCTGCGGTTCGGACCGTGGACACCGGTGAACGACCAGGTGGGCGGCCCGTATGCCATCGGAGATGCGCAGGAGGTCGCGCTGGCAGCCACGGTCGCCTCAGCGACGCCGGCGCACGCCGTATTCCTCACGTTCGGCCGGCCGAACGACCCGCTGCTCGCGCTGGGCGGGCGGACCGCGGTCATGGGCTACTACGGGTGGCTCTGGAGCTACGGCACGGTGTTCGGCTCGCGGTACAGCGACGAGCAGGCGATGTATCAAGGATGCAGCTCGGGCTGCGACGTGGTGCAGCTGCTGCGCCGCTACCACATCGACTTCGTCGAGATCGACGACCGGGTGAACGATGCCGGCGCTGTGACACCGACTCCTGATCTCCGCTGGTGGTCGCAGCACGGCTACCCCGTGATCGCCCGCAGCGACCACATCGTCGTCTACGACGTTCGCAGCGCGGGCTGACGTGCGCCTGCGCCGGTCGCCGGTGGCAATGGCGCTGGCTCCGCTGCTGGCGGGGCGCGCGCTCTGGCTCGGCATCAGCGCGGCCGTGGTCCTCACCGAGTTCGCGGAGATGGGCCTGATCGCCGGGCTGCACACACACCTCGTCCACTGGGACGCGCTCTCGTACCTTGCGATCGCGCGCCAGGGCTATCCGGCAACGCTCGACTACCACGACGCATTCCTCCCCGGTTTCCCTCTGCTCATCCGCAGCGCCACGTTCGTGCTGCGCGACGACGTGATCGCCTCGTGGATCGTCAACCTGGTAGCGGAAGGCGTCGCGCTCTTCTACGTCGTGCGACTCGTCGCCGCCGAGCGCGACCGTGGCGCTGCGACCTTCTCCGCGTGGTTGCTGGCGCTCTTTCCCACTGCGGTGTTCCTCATCGCACCGTTCACCGAGGCACCGTTCATCGCGGCCGCCGCGGCGTCGTTGTTCTATGCGCGACAGGGGCGCTCCGGTGCGGCCGCGGTCAGCGCAGCCTTCGCCGTCCTCTTCAGGCTCACCGGCGTCGCGCTCCTCCCTGCGCTCCTCGTTGAACACCTCGCCCGCAACGGCCGTCGCCGTGCACGCGCGTTGCTGTGGCTGCTCCTGATTCCGCTGCCACTGGTCGGCTACTGTGCCTACATGCAACTGCGGACGGGCGACGCGCTGGCGCTGTTCGACGCCAACGGTCTACCGTCGTTCGGGCACGCCGTCGCGGCGCCGTGGGACGGCCTCGCGACGACGTGGAACACGATGAGCACGACAATCGATGGCGAGACGCGATCGATCTTTGCGCGCGAGATAGCCTTCGGTCTGCTCGGGCTCGTCGCGAGCGTCGCGATGTGGGCGTCGCCGCGGATCCCACGCTCGTTCGCCCTGTATTGCACGCTCGCGTGGCTGCTCACCGCATCGTTGAGCTTCTGGCGATCGCAACCGCGCTACGTGCTGGCATTGTTTCCGGCGCTGCTGCTTGCAGCGGACGCGACGGTCCGCTCGCGGGCGACGCGCGCCGTCGTGCTTACGGCGAGCGCCGCGCTCATGTGCGCGGGCACGTGGATCTACATGCAGGGCCGGTGGCTCGGATGATCGTCGACGCGCACGTCCATGTCCTGCCCGACGCATTGATCGAGCGGCGCGACGAGATCGCTCGGGGCGACGCGTGGTTCGCCGCGTGTCACGATGGCGGCCGGCACATCGCGACGGTCGACGAGCTGCTCACCGCCATGGATGAGGCCGGTGTCGAACGCGCCGTGTGCTTCGGATGGCCATTTGCTGACTCGCAGCTGCTGGTGCAGGTCAATGACCATCTCGCCGGCGCGCAGCGAGCCCATCCGGACCGGCTCGTTGCGTTCGGCTGCGTCAATCCCGCCGACATGGGCGCCGTGCATGAGCTCCGACGCATCGCCGACATGGGACTGCATGGTGTCGGCGAGCTCAACAGCGACGCGCAGGGTTTCTCGCTCGACGCGGGCCGCGTCGACGACGTCGCCGCCGTCAGCGCAGCGCTCGGGCTGCCGTGGACACTGCACTGCAGCGAACCACTGGGTCACGCCTACGCGGGCAAGGGCATGGCGACACCCGAGAAGATCGCGGGCTTCGTGCAGCGCAATCCCGAGTTGCAGCTCATCTGCGCGCACCTCGGCGGCGGGTTGCCGTTCTACGCGCACATGCCGGAGATCGCGCAGCTGTGCCGGACGGTGTGGTTCGACACCGCCGCTTTGCCGTTTCTGTACGAACCGTCGGCATACCGAACCGTGATCGACCTCGTCGGGGCCGACCGGCTGCTGCTCGGCAGCGACTATCCACTGCTCCCGGTGGAGCGATACCGCCGTGGGCTCGACGCCGCGGGTCTGAGCCAGAGTGAGCGGCGTCAGGTGATGGGGGACACGGCGCAGGCGCTGCTCGATCTCTGATGCCGGCGGTCTTTGTTTTTCTATTCAATCCTGTTACGTCGCTGTTGCCGGAACACCAGAGACATTCGTACCCCAAAGGCGCGAGACTCGCTCCCGGGCGGAGTTACCGGCGCCCGCCAGCCGGCCTTCGCCTTTTTTGTTGCCCCGAGAGGGCCGGCGGGCCATCGGAAGGAGGTTCGGTCAAACTCTCCGGCTGATGTTCAGCCCGAGCAACCTCGACGTCGTCATGGTCTCGTTCGAGGGCCCCGACCAATACAGCCAGGCAGGTGGCCTCGGCGTCCGCGCTCGCGAGCTCTGCCGTGCGTTCGCCATGCGAGGCTTTGGCACGACGCTCGTGTTCGTGGGCGACCCCGGCAAGCCGGCAATCGAGACCGATGCCGGCGTCTGCCTGGTGCGCTGGGCGCAGCAGGTGAGCCGCCGTCATGCCGCCGGCGTGTACGACGGCGAGCTCGAGAAGTTGAGCGTGCTCACGCGCACCCTGCCCGGATGGATCATTGATCGTGTTGTCCGTCCCGCGGTGGACAAAGGGCGGATCGTCGCGGTGCTCTGCGAGGAGTGGCACACGGCGGTGTTCGCCCGCGTGCTCAGTGACATGCTGCACGCGCGCGGTCTGCGCGACCGCACGGTCCTGCTGTGGAACGCCAACAACAACTTCGGCTTCGACGTCATCGATTGGGGCGCACTCGACTACGTGACCGCGGTCACGACTGTCAGCCGCTACATGAAGCACCTGATGTGGCCCTACGGCGTCAACCCCGTCGTCATTCCCAACGGCATTCCCGAGAGCGCGCTCGCGCCCCTGGACGGACGCGCGGTCCGGTCCATCCGCGCCGCCGCGGGCACCGACTGTCTCGCCTTCAAGATCGGACGCTTCAGTCCGGACAAGCGTTGGCATCAAGCGGTCGCGGCGATCGCGGAGCTGCGCTCCGAGGGCGTCCCGGCGCGATTGCTCATGCGGGGCGGCATCGAACCATTCGGCGCAGAGGTGCTCGCGTTCGCGCGCAGGTCCGGCCTCACGGTGGTTGATTGGTACGAGTCTGTCGAGGACGCATCAGGCATCGTCGCGGCACTCTCCGAGACGGCCGGCGCACCGATCGTCAACCTGTCGCGGTTCCTGCCAGACGCCGTGATCGCCGAGATCAATGCGGCCGCGACCGCGGTGCTCGCCAACTCCGGTCACGAGCCGTTCGGGTTGGTGGGGCTCGAGGCGATGGCGGCAGGCGGCGTCGCCATGGTCGGCGCGACAGGCGAGGAATATGCCCGGCCGTACGGCAACGCCATCATGATCGAGACCGACGATCCGTCGGAGGTGGCGAGCGCGCTGCGCGGTCTGGTCGAACAGCCCTCGCTCGGCGTGCGGCTGCGACAGGCGGCTCGACGCGATGCAGCGGACTTTGCGTGGCCGCTCGTCGTCGACGGTCTGCTCGAGCGTCTTCGCTTCATGAGCCTCCATCAGCGCGTCGCGCTGCCCGGCGCCACCTCGCCGGCGAGCGCGTGAGGCGGAGGTAGGGCGCGCCATGGACTCCGTGCTGCGCCGGCGCGCCGCCGAGCTCGGATTGCTCGACGCCGACGTCGACGCGTGGGAGCCGCTCATCGACGACGAGCTCGCCTCGGCGCTCCTCAGCGCGCTGCTCACATTCGAGGATGCGTTGCAGGAGCTCACCGCTTGAGCGCGACGCTGGATCCGCAGCAGCTGCGCTTCATCAACCTCGTTGCCGCCCGTCGCTTCGCGCATCAAGAGGGCGACGTGCCGGCGCCAGATGTCGGTGAGATCGATGGGGCGACGCCGCAGCGGCGCGCGGCCGCGCTCGCTGCGGCCTTGATGCAACCGGGCGCCGTGGAAACCGCGGCGGCGCAGACCGCGCTCCTCGCCGTCTGCTGCCAGCTGCGCCGGGACGGCCTGCGTCTGATCGCGCCCCAGGGTGTGCTCGCCGGCATGGTCCGTGGGCTCGCGACCGGACGCGTGACCGCCGACGAGTTCGCGGCGTGGCTCCAGGATCGCTCCGTGGAGGAGTAGGCGAGGGCGGATACCATTCGTGCCAGGAGGTGCAGCCGG
>JBHEMA010000185.1:0-3004 GCA_046262795.1 Candidatus Dormibacteria bacterium
CAACCTCGAGCTCGACCTCGACGACGATAAATGGAGCGACGGCGACGCAACAGGTGGCTGCCGCCGCGGCATCCGCGCCACAGGTGACGCGTGGCGATCCGATCTCGGGGTTCAACCTCAAACCGACCTGGGGTATGTTCAGCGTTCCGACCTCCCCCGTACCGTCACTGCCCAACGTCTCCGTGGTGGTGCTCGAGTTCACATGGTCGTCGGCAGAGCCGCAGCAGGGCGTCTACAACGAGAGCTACTTCAGCAACCTTCGCAACATCATTGCGGCATGGCAGGCCGCGGGGATCCGGCAGTTCGTTCTCAACTTCGGCATGCACAACGCGCCGTCGTGGCTGCTGAACATGCCGAACGGACGGCTCGTCGACCAACATGGCGTCGCCTGGACCGGCGACAACACGCCGAATCTCTTCTTCAACGCGACGCTGCGCTCGTATGCAGCCGACTACACCAACAAGGTCTTCAGCGAGCTCGGCACCAACTGGTACGCGATTCGCGTCGGCGGTGGGCCGCTCGGCGAGCTCGACTATCCCACGCTGCGCAACGACAGCAACAACTCCATCGACCCGTGCCCGAGTCAGCGTGCAGGATTCGTCTGCCCGTATTACTGGGCGTTCGACGGCGCCGCGCAGGCATCCGATCCAGTGCGGGGATGGCTGCCCGGACAGTCGTCACCGAACGGTCAGGCTTCGACATTCCTCAACTGGTATCTCGACAGCCTGAAAAACTTCCAGAACTGGCAGGTATCGACGGTTCGCGCGGCGTGCCCGTCGTGTCCCGTAGCAGTTCTGTATCCCTCGTGGGGCATGCGCTCCGGCGATTTCCAGGCCGCCGTCAACGACAATCTCGCGGGTGCGTCGTCACCGGAGCTCAATGGTGAGGTACAGGGCGGGCGCGACCATCAGCGCCAGATCACCGGGCTCACCGATGCGAACACCATCGTCTGGGGCACGTGGTGCGACAACAGCGGAACGGTCAGCTGGCTGGCGGGCCTTGCCTTGCAGCAGCACCTGCCCATGATGGGTGAGAACGGTGGGCCTGGCGCCACGAGCAAGGCGACCGCGCTCATCAGCAACGCATTGACCTACGGCATGCGCGCTGCCTTCTGGATCCGGTACGCAGATCCAGGCACAGACACCTTCCTCGCGGGCATCTGACACAACGCTGCGCACCGGTCGCGCGGTACAGATGTCCTACGGTACGGCGTGATGCTTGGGGAGGATGAAGCGAACACCGTGAGCGACGTTGCCTTACGGGTGGCGATGTTCACCCGACGTCCGGCGCGCGAGCACGGTGGCGTCGAGCGTGTCGTGCGCGATCTCACCCAGGAACTTCGACGCCAGCACGCAGCGTGGACGGTAGAGAACGTCGCTGCATTCACGCGCAGCGGTGGACTCGAAGCGATCAACGGAGTCAGCGATATCGCCGCAGCGGCCGTGCTCGCGTGGCGCGCGCTGCGTGGTGATTACGACGTCATCTTCGTCCACTGCCCTGAGTGCCTCTGGGGACCGCTCGTGGCGCGCCACGTGCAGCGCCACAAGGCGTCACTCATCGCAGTGTGGCATGGCGCCGGCCCAACACCGGCCCTCGTCTTGAGGCCGGCCGGCAATCTGTTGGCGCGAGGGCTCGCGTGGTTTCGCGGCATCGAAGAGCGACTGGCACTGCGAGCGAACTCGCACGTCGCGGTCCACCGCTGGGTGGTCGACGACCTTCGCTACCACTACGGCTTCATGGGGCCGGTGACGATCGCGGAGAACGCGCTCGAAGAGCCGCAACCTCCAGAACACCACGAGACGCCACAGAGCGGCGGGATGACCGCCGTCTGGGTCGGTCAGGCGGGGCACCGCAAAGGACTCGACGTGGCGCTCGACGCCATGCGCCTGGCACGCAAAGAACGCAGCGACATCGAACTGCAGGTCGCCGGCGTACCGGATGGTCCCATGACCGACGGGGTCACGTGGCTCGGGGTCATCGCGCCCGACCGCATGGCAGAGCTGTACGCGCGCGCCGACGTGCTGTTGTTTCCGACGCGGTACGAGGCACTGAGCCTCACAGTGCTCGAAGCGATGCGCGCAGGACTACCACTCATCGTCTCTGACGCCATTCCGAGTGACATCGTCGAGGACGGGCGCAACGGGTTCGTGTTCCACGGGCATCGCGCCCGTGACTACGCACGCGCGCTCATCACGTTGCGCGACGACCCGTCGCTGCGGCAGCGCATCGCCGAACAGAATCGGCGCGACGCAGAGCGATTCGACCTGCCGTCGACGGCACGCGTCTACGCGGGTACGGCCGAGCGGCTCGCGGCAGCTTCGCGGTAGAGGTCGTTGTAGCGCGCAACCATCTGGCGGGCGTCGTAGCGCTCAACGGCGGTCGCGCGCGCCGCACGTGACGCGCGATCGAACAACGCGCTGTCCTCGAGGAGCGCGCAGAGGTGATCGAGGACGCGACCATCGTGCGGCCGTCCCGCGATGACCGCGGGTTCCTCCCCCATCTCCGGCAGCGTCTCCACCGGACTCACGATCACCGGGCGTCCAAACGCCAGTGCTTCGACGAGCGTAAGCGGCAGGTCCATCTTCAGCCCGAGTCGCGCCGGTTGGAATAGCACGGCGTGACTCGCGAGGATTGCGGCGCGCATGTTGGCCATCGCCCCCAGCTCGACGACTGCGCCGCGCACACCGCGGTCGTCCGCGAGCGCGTGCAGACGCCGGCGTAGCGCTTGCCGGTCTTCGCCTGGGCGATGCCGCATCGCCGTGAGCAACCGAACGTCCGGGCGGCCACGACGGATGCGCGCGAGGACGTCGAGGGCGGCTTCGAGCCCGCCACGTTCGTCGTGGTGTCCTGCGAAGAGCAGGAACGGGCCGTCGCCGGCGTCGAGCTGCGCGTATCCGGCGCTGAACGGCGCCGGGCTGCAGCGGTCGAGATCGACCCCGGGCGGTATGTGATGCACGCGATGGATGCCGGAGCGACGCAGCATCGCAGTCGTCTGCGCGCTGAG
>JBHEMA010000186.1:0-10018 GCA_046262795.1 Candidatus Dormibacteria bacterium
ATCTGGCGCCTTCCTGTACGCGACTCCGCACAGAGCTGGTACGGAACGCTCATCCATGGGGTGCTGCGGACCGCGGCCGCGCAGCGTGCGTCCAGCGTACCCATCGACGCCGACGCCGTTGCAGCCCTCTGGCACGAGGCATGGGAGACGTCACGCGGCCCGAAGGGTGAGCACGCCGAGCTGCGGTCGCTGGGCGAGGAACAGCTGCGCCGGTACGTCGAGTCCCCGGCATGGACCGACGCACGCATCGATTCCGTGGAGGATCGTGTCGTCGTGCCGCTCACGCAGGCCGAGGTCGTCGGCCGGTTTGACCGCGTGGACCGCGATGGCGGGACGCCGACGGTCGTCGATTACAAGACCAGCCGGCCGCGCGCCGCCGACGCATTGAAGCGCGATGTACAGGTGCGTGCGTATGCCGTCGCCATGTCGCAGCGGGCGCGAAGCGATCACGTCGCAGTGGAGCTGCACTATCTGCAAACGGGCGACGTCTCGCGCGTGGAGTTCGACCGTGAGCTGCTCGACCGCTCGTACCGTCAACTCAGCGCGACGGCGGACGAGCTGGTGCGCGCCTGGCGCGCTGGCGACTTCCCGGCGAAACCGTCAGCGTGGCTGTGCCCGAGATGCGAGTACCGCACGGTTTGCGACGAAGGGAAGGACGCGACAGGCTGAACGCCGTCTCGAGTCAGTGTTCGAGGGTGAAGTCCGTCTGTACGTCGACGCCGTTGCGAAGCGTCTGCAAGGTTGAGCAGTAGCGGTCGGCGCTCTTGAGCAGGCGCTCGGTCGTCGTCGGATCCATGCCGTCCTTGACGCGGACTCGAGTCCGCATGCGCGCACCCGTGGCGCCGACAGGGACAGTCCGGTCGACTCCCATGGTCCCGCGAAAGTCCCAGTCGATCTCGACGTTGACATCGACGGATTCGAGCTCGACGCCGAGGTTTGCCGCGACAGAACGCAGCGTGGACTCCTCGCAGATCGCGAGCGCTGCGGCGAGCACATCGCCGGAACAGGGTGTGTCACCGGCCCCGCCTGCTGCGGGATGCAGTCCACCATGAATGACCGCAGCCGGGAATGCGTCCGGCGCGGCGGCGCAGTGACGTGGGTCGCTGAGATCGCTGGTCGCGCTGCCCGCGCCCGTGACGACGTGTGCGGACGATGCGTCGCTGCGATACCGCTCTTTGAGTGGCGTCTGGACTGCACGAAGATCGATGCTGTAGGTCATCGCAGCATCGTACGTCGGCGACGAGAACGCGCCGTCAAATATCGAAGCGCGACGTCAAATATCGAAGCGCGGCGTCAAAGCGAGCAGGTGTGAGAGATCCTCGCCCGGCGCGGCCGCGCGCGGCGGCGCACCCCATTGGAAGAGCATCGCGCCCGTCGTTCCGCGCAGCCTCATCGAATCGCCGTCGACGACAAGCCAACTGCCTTCGCGCAGGGCGACGACCGCCGCTTCGTTCTCCTCGAGAAACTCCTCGAGCCGCTGCAGGCGCGTCTCCCCGACCCGTTGTTCGGGCGGGACCGGATCGATGTAGTGCGGATTGATCTGGAAGGGCACGAGGTTGAGGGCGTCGAAGCTCGGCGGCTGCACGATGGGCATGTCGTTCGTCGTGCGAATCGTCGGACACGCGACGTTCGCTCCCGCGCTGGCGCCGAAATAGGGAACCCCGTCCGCGACGCGCCGGCGGATGGGATCGAGCAGCATACGGCGGTGCAGCTCGCGCACCAGCCGAAAGCTGTTGCCGCCACCAACGATGATGGCGTCAGCGGCTGCAATCGCGTTGGCGGGTTCGTGCGCGCGATGCAAACCCTCGAGCCGCACACCGGCGGTCGCCATGCGCTCGCTGACAAGGACGCTGTACGCCTCATGGTCGTGCGCCGCAAATGGGATGAACACAGCATGTTGTGCATGCGCCAAATGGGCGGCGATGTCGTCCATCGCGGAGCTCAGGTCGCCGCCGGCATGCAGCAGCAGCTTTCGGGTCATGACCTCGCTACTTGTGCTCGAGAGTTGTGGGGCACGTAGCCGCCACGGTGAGATGTTTAGGCGGCGTTCCGGGGAGTCTCAGACAAGGAGGCGAGCCGCGCAGCGAAGGAGCGCACTGAGGTGCGTGACTGAGTGAGCAGCGAAGCCGACGCAGTATCAGACCGCCAGAACGCCGCCTACGGGTGGAGGCGGAATTCGCGCCAAAATGCGGGACCGAGCGCGAGATCCTCGCCGTCGACCTCGACGTCTTCTGGCAGCTCCGTGCGCCACGGGAGCATGAGGTCGAAGACGATCTCCTGGATCGTCCAGAGGATGTCCATGATCTCGGTGATCTTCACCTGACGTCGCGACAGCGCCTCGTCCACCGCGGCGATCGCCTGTGGGTTGCGCGTCTTGCGCACCGCACCACGTGCGAAGACAAAAACCTTCTGCGCGCGCTCGGCAACATCCGGCGGCACTTCCTTGATGCCCTGGAGGTGTGTTTCCTCGCAGAACTCGATTGCAGTATCAACGCGTTCGACAAGCCGGCGGAGCCGCGTCCGCTCGACCAGGTCGCGGCGATGCCGACGGCGTGCGTCGTGCACCTCTTTGGTCGCGCTCTCGATGAGCAGACCCGGGTCAGCGCCTTCCGTTTCGCTGGACTCGACGATGGGTTCTGTTATCACGGGCTGCGGCCTAGCCTACCGATGATTGACGTTGACATCAACAGCACATTTCGGGCTAGATTGATGCATGAATCGCATCAATGGTGACCTGCTGCGTACGTGCATCGAGGTCGCCCGGGTGGAGCACTTGGGCAGGGCCGCCGACATCCTCCAGGCGGACCAGTCCACCGTCTCGCGGAAGATCGCACGGCTCGAGGAAGAGCTCGGCGTTCCGCTGTTCGAGCGCATCGGACGCTCCATACGCCTCACACAGGCCGGTCGCCGCTTCGTCGGCAGGGCTGAGCGCCTGCTCGACGACCTGCGCGACGCCGTTGCCGACGCTCAGGGGGCCGTCTCGGCTGAGACCGGTCAGGTCCACGTCGGTTTCCTTCACACGGTCGGCGCCCGCTGGCTCCCCGAGCGCCTCGCTCGGTTCCTCCGCGACCATCCCAGCGTCCGTTTCATCCTCGAGGAGGGGACCAGCGCGGAGGTCGTTGGCGGCGTCGTTGCAGGCGACTTCGACCTCGGGATCGTGGGGCCGCCGCCTGCGGACGTGGCCGACCTCGAGCTGCATCCCCTCTTTCGCGAACGCGTCGCCGGGGTGGTGCCGTCCAACCACCGCCTCGTCGGATTGAGCTCATGCACGCTGCACGAGCTCGCCGATGAACGCCTGATCCTGCCGCGATCACGCAGTGGACTGCGCAAGGTCATCGACGACGCCTTCGCGGCGCAAGGACTCTCGCCCAGGGTTGCGTACGAGGGCGACGACCTCGCGATCGTCCAGGGATTGGTCGAGGCCGGGCTGGGAAGCACGCTGCTGCCCGTGCCGCTGCCCGTGCCGAGTACCCGCGTTTTCGTCATCCCGCTGCGTGATCCGCCGATCGCACGAACGATGGTGCTGTGCTGGAACCGACGTCGGACGCTGCCGCCGGCGGCCAATCTCTTCGCGGCGCGGCTGCTCGGCGAGGTGCGCGAGCCGTTCGAGACGGCAACGGTCGGCTGAGCTGATCGCCCGTAGACTGCTGGCGTGATCGCCGTCGTTCTGCTGATCGTGGCCGCCATCCTCGTGGTGGCCGGCGTTGCTGCGCTCGCCGTCTCTGCCTCGCGCAGGCGCGGCGGCACGGCTGCGTGCGCCGGATCCGGTGATCCGGTCGCTGACGCTCGTGATCAGGCGGCGTCCATCGTCGCGGAGGCGCGCGCTGCGGGTCTGCGGGCCCGCGAGGCAAGCCTCGACGAGCTGAACGCGCGCCGCGCAGCGGTTGATTCGCGCGAGGCGGTCATCGCCGAGCGTGACCGGCACGTCCGCGAGCGCCGTCACGTCTTCGATGAACGCCGCTTCGCCTACAAGAAGCGCCGCGAGGAGATCGACGCGCGCCGCGAGGCAGTCGAGGCGCAACGGGAGGAGATCGGCGCCGGCATCGCGCGGGCCGCGGCCCTCGACCGCGACGCAGCCGTCGCCACGGTGCTCGAACGGCTCGACAGCGAGCTTGCGGCCGAGCACGACGAGCGGGTCGAGGCGGCGATCCGCGACCGCGTCGGCGCCGAGGTCGACGTCACGGCGGCGACGGCGATCACGCGTGCCATCGAACGTCAGGACGCATCGAATGTCGACAACGCGCCGCGCATGGCGCCGCTCGCGCTCGACCGGCTCGACGCGCATGCGCGTGAGCGGGTCCTCAATGCCCTCACGGTGATCGCCGACGACACGGGCATGGAGCTCGCCGTGGACGACGAGAAGGCGCAGGCCACGCTGCGCGGCACGGATCCCGTCGGTCGCGAGATTGCGCGCCAGGCTGCGCTTGAAGTACTCGACCGGCGCTCTCAGGCGGCCGAGGTGCCGCCGCTGCTGGAGCGCACATCAGCCGCGACGCGACGCCGCATCAACGAGATCGGTGAGCGGGCGCTGTGGCAGATGCAGATGGAGGGCCGCCCCGAGCTCGCCGAGCTCATCGGCACACTCCACTTCCGCTTCTCGTACGGACAGAATGCGCTGCTGCACTGCGAGGAGACCGGCTACCTCTGCGCAACGCTCGCTGCAGAGCTCGGCCTTTCGCCAACGTCAGCGCGCGAAGCAGGCATGTTGCACGACATCGGCAAAGCGGTCGACCACGACGTCGAGGGCGTGCACGCGATCATCGGGGGCGAGCTGCTGCGCGTGCTCGGCGCCGACCCATCGATCGTGCACGCGGTCAAGGCGCATCACTTCGACGAAGAGCCCGCGACCGACCTCGCCATGCTGACCATCTGCGCCGACGCGATCTCCGCGTCACGTCCCGGCGCGCGTCGCGACACCCTCGCGGCATACCTCGCGCGTCTCGAGCAGCTGCAGACGATTGCCACGCGTCACGAGGGTGTCGAGCGCGCGTTCCCGCTCCAGGCGGGACGCGAGGTGCGAATCTTCGTGAAGGCATCGCAGATCAAGGACGAGGAGCTGAAGCCGCTGACCTCGGACATCGCCCGCGAGATCGAGAGCGAGATGGCGTACCCGGGTGTGATCAAGGTGACGACCATTCGCGAGACGACCGCGACGGCGACGGCGCCGGCACAGATCACACCGGTACGTGACTCGCCCGCTGACGGCGAGTAGCTACCCCGACCGCAGAAACTCGTGGATGACGCGCGCGGACTCCTCGGGCCGTTCATGAAAAAACAGATGACCGCAGGCGTCGAACCAGCGCGTGCGCGCGCTGGGAATGCGCGCCGCAAGGATGTGCGCGTTCTCGAAGGGAGCGATGACGTCGGCGGTGCCGTGCATGACCAGTGTCGGCGTGGCCACGGCAGGCAGGCGTTCCCACACATCTGACGTTGCTCTGAGGGCCTGCAGTTGAGCGCTGAACACACGCGCGCGCACCGGATGTGCCGCACGGACGCGTATCTGCTCCTCGATGAAGGCCTCGTGTGTCCGCTGGAACGGCACGGAGTAGAGCACGGTGCAGGCGCGCCGGTATGCGTCGGCAGGCGTCCGCGCGCCCTTGCCGAGCAGCGTGTTCATCGCCTGGGCTGAGGCGGGCACCGCGTGCTGAAACGGCGGTTGCGTGGCCGCAAGAACCAGACGGCGCACGCGATCGGGATGACTCACGACAAGTCGTTGCGCGACTGCGCCGCCCATCGAGGCGCCGAGGACGAATGCGCTGTCGAGTCCCGCCGCGTCGATGACCGATGCGACGTCGCCAGCGAGTAGTGGCAGCGTCACCGGTGCGGATCCCATCGGCGACTCGCCGACCCCGCGATGATCGAACACGAGCGTGCGATACCACCTGTTGAGCGCAGGCACGAGCGGATCGAACACGCGCCGCGTCGCGCCCAGACCGGGAATCAGCACGATGACGGGACCGTCTCCCGTGTCGGAGACGGCGAGCGTGAGTCCGTCAGGAGTCGGAGCTCCAGCGAGACGGTCAGGCACGCCGCAGCATTGTGAGGCCGCGTCCGACCGCCAGTGCTCCAGCAGGAGCCGCGCGGCGGCATCATCGGTGCATGCCTCGCTTCTTTGTCGCCGAGGAGAGCGTACGCGGTGACCGGTTGGAGATCCGTGGCGCCGACGCCGAGCACCTCGCGCGCTCGCTTCGTGTCCGCGTCGGCGAGCGTCTCACAGCCGTGGAAGCAAATACCTGTGAGCACGTGGTCGAAGTCGATGCCGTGAGCCCCAGCGTGGTGACCGGACGCATCCTGGAGACGCGTCCGCCGACCGGCGAGCCGCGAATGCAGGTGCACGTGCTCCAGGCGATTCCCGCCCGCGGCATGGACCAGACTGTGGAGGCCTTGAGCGTCGCAGGTGCGGCAGCGATTCGCCCCGTGCTGACGGAGCGAAGCGTGGCACGCCCAGATCGAGCGACGGCGAGGCTCGATCGCTGGCGCACGATCGCGCGTGAGGCGGCGCAGCTCGCGGGGCGCGCACAGCCGCCAGTAGTGGAACCGGTGGACACGCTCGACGACGCAGTCGCCGCGCTCACCGGCGACTGCCGGATACTCGCATGCGTCGTGAGTGAAACCGCAGCGCCTCTGCACGAGATCCGTATCGAGCGCTCGCATCCGGTAGCGCTGGTCGTCGGCCCTGAGGGCGGGCTCGGCCGCGCAGATCTCGCATTGCTCGAGGACCGTGGCGCGACGCAGGTGCACCTCGGGCCTCGCGTCGCTCCCACACGGCTCGCAGGCTTCCTCGCCGTGTCGCTGCTGCTGGCGCATGACGGTGATCTCGACACATCAGCGCAACGCCGGTGGGCTGCGGAGTGATGCCCAGCACCCCGCGGGTGGCGCTGACCGCCCTCGGATGCAAGGTGAATTTCGCCGAGATGGCGGAGCTCGCCGGCGCACTCGCCGCGGCCGGCTGCGATGTCGTGCCGGACCACGAACACGCAGACATCCGTGTGCTGAACTCGTGCACCGTCACGACGCAGGCCGATGCGACGACGCGGCAGCGGCTGCGCCGTCTCCGCCGAGCCGACCCCGGCGCGCACATCGTGCTGACGGGATGCAGCGTGGATGCAAACCCGCGGCTGTATCCAGACGAGCACTCACGAGCAAGCACGAACGGGCTCGTCGACGCCGTCTTCGCGAACCGCGACAAGCGCGCGATCGCGCGCCACATCGTCGACCACATCGGGGCGCGCGACGATGCACCACGCGCGACAGCATCGCCGTCGTTTCGCTCGCGCGCCTTCATCAAGGTGCAGGACGGCTGCAAGCACCGGTGTACGTATTGCATCGTGTGGCGAGCTCGCGGTGCCTCGATGTCCGTGCCCGTGTCCGAGGTGTTCGACGCCGTCGATCGCGCCGTCGCCGCGGGACATGGCGAGGTCGTACTGTGCGGTGTCGACCTCGGTTCCTACGGTCGCGACATCGGCACGACGCTGGCGGAGCTGCTCGCTGCGCTCCTGGACCGCGTCAGTGCTCGAGCGCGCATCCGTCTCAGCAGCATCAATGCCAACGACCTGACGCCGGCGCTCGTCGAGCTGGCCGCGCACCCGCGGCTGTGCGCCCACTGGCACATGCCGCTGCAGAGTGGCAGCGATACGATCCTGCGCGCGATGCACCGCGGCTACCGGCGCAAGCAGTACCTGAAGCTTGTCGATGCGCTGCGCGCACAGGAGCGGCTCACCGAGTTCACGACCGACATCATGGTTGCGTTTCCGGGCGAGACCGAAGACGACCACAGGCAGACGCTGGCACTGGTGGAAGACGTCGGCTTCCACTCGTCGCATGTCTTCCGCTGGTCGCCGCGTCCTGACACGCCCGCTGCCACGTACGCAGGTGCCGTCGAGGAAGCCACGGCGCGCCGGCGCAGCGCTGAGGTGCGCCGCACCGCCGCGCACGCCGGCGACGCGTCACGCAGGCGCGCTGTCGGACGCGTGCACGAGGTCGTGTGGGAAGGCGACATGAATCCAGCGCGCGGCCTCTCGTCGACGTATCACGAGGTGCTCGTGCCCGATGCGCACCCGCGACCGGGAGCGCTGGCACACGTTCGCGCCGTCGATGTAGACGGCGGCCGGCTGCGCGGCGAGGTGGTCAGCGCACCATGAGCGATTGCCTCTTCTGCTCCATCGCGGCGCACGAGGTTCCTGCGACGTACATGCGCGAGGAGGACGATGTCTTCGCCATTCGCGACGTGAACCCGCAGGCGCCGACGCACGTCCTCGTGCTGCCGCGCGAACACATCAGCTCGGCCGCCGAATTGACACACGAGCACACGCAACTCTGGGGACGCATGCTCGCCGTCGCTCAAGAGGTTGCGCGCGAAGAAGGGCTGGACAACGGTTACCGCCTCGTCGTCAATATCGGTCGTGACGGCGGCCAAACGGTCGGCCACCTGCACGTCCACGTGCTCGGCGGCCGTCACATGACATGGCCACCCGGCTAACGCTCGAGAAGGGCTCTCTGCGCCACCGCGCGCATTGAGCAAAAAAGAAAGAGCGCGGGTCCTGTCGCCGCAGCCACCGCCGAGCTCGCCGCTGCTGCCGGTACAACCGGCGTCGACGCGGCTCGCCGGGGTGGCCGCGGCGACACCCGCGCTCTTGTTATCGCTGGTTACGAGCTCTGGTGCTCGATCACCTTCTGCTCGCTGGACTGCGACCCCGCATCCGTCACGGGAATGCGCTTCGGTTGCGCCTTCTGTGCGCGCGGGACGGTGACGTGGAGCACGCCATTCTCGAATGCCGCGCTGATCTCGTCCGCGCGGACTTCGGCGGGAAGGCCGATCTGACGGTACACCGACGACTGACGACGCTCGCGCCGGACGTACTGACCCTGCTTCTGCTCGCTCTCCTGCGAGCGCTGGCCCCTGATGGTGAGCACGCCGTCGTCGAATGTCACCTCGACCTGCTCCGGCGTGAAGCCCGGCACAGACGCCTCGATGACGAACTCGTTGTCCGTCTGACGGATGTCCACGGGCAGGTTGACGACGTCCAGACCGCCACCGTTCGTGCGCGCCGGCTCGGCCAGCGACGAGAAGAGCTGATCCACCTGGTTGTGCAGGTCGAACAGGTCATTCCACGGACTCCAACGGGCGACTGCCATGTGTTTCCTACACCTCCTTCTTACTAACGCTGCCGCGTCCTCGTCAGTCGCGGTTTGTCCGCATCGGTTGTACCAACCCCGACCGCCGCGCTAAACGCGCAGGCTCAGCCGCGAAACGCGTCGCGCACGGAGTCGAAGAAGCCCTTCTTCACCTCGGCCGGCTTGCCTTCCCTGCCCCCCAGCTGCTCGTAGAGGCTGCGCTCGTCATGGCTGAGGTGCGACGGCACCACGACGCGCACCAGGCAGATCTGGTCGCCGCGCCGGCCGCTGCGCACGTGCGGGACGCCGAGCCCATGCAGCTTGATCTGCTTGCCGGGTTGCGTCCCCGCCGGGACCGTCACCTCGCGCTCGCCGTCGACCGTCGGCACGGTGATCGTGTCGCCGAGCACCGCCTGCGGTACGGACACCGGGAGCTCGTACACGATGTCCTGGCCGTGGCGCACCAGCTGCGGGTGCGGGCGCACGCGGAAGCCGATGTACAGGTCGCCAGGCGCACCGCCGCGTGGCCCGGCTTCTCCCTCTCCCGACAAGCGCAACGTCACGTCCTCGTCGACACCCGCTGGGATGGTGACCTCGACGCTATGGCGCGTCTCGACGCGGCCCTGGCCGCGGCAGCGCGGGCACGGATCGTCCACCAGGCGTCCTTCGCCGCGACACGTCGGACATGTGCTCGCGCTCTGCACCTGGCCGAAGATCGACTGCATCGTGCGGCGCACCTGTCCGGCGCCGTGGCATGTTGGACACTGCGACGCCTTTGTGCCCTTGCGTGCGCCGGAACCCTCGCATTCGGGACACGACGACGCGCGCGGCACCTCGATCGTGCGCCTCGCGCCGAACACAGCCTCCTCGAACGAGATGTCGACTGTCATGCGCAGGTCGGACC
>JBHEMA010000187.1:0-4678 GCA_046262795.1 Candidatus Dormibacteria bacterium
TCTTCCGGCAGGCCGCCATCCCAGCACTGCTCGAAGAGACTGCGGTTCACCAGGTCTTCGAGCGCGGGGTCGAGCTCGACGATCCCATACAGCGCGTCGTCCTCCACCGGCGGCAGCTGCTTGTGGTCACCGACGAGCGCAAGCGCTGACCCGAGACGCAACGCGGGCAGCGCTTCGTCGGACCGCGCTTTGTTCGCCTCGTCCAGGATCACGATGTCGAAGTTCATGTCGGTGATGGCGGACGTCGCGGCGGTTGCGCAGGTCGCGAAATAGCAGTTCGCCTCGAGAATCCGCGGGTCGTCCTCGTCGTCGATGCGGAAGCGCTCCACCGCGGGATGCACGCGTTCCGCACGGGCAACGCGCACCGCGCGCAGTCCCGGCGTGCCCGCGAGACGCTCGAGCGCGTTGTCGACCGCGAGGTTCGAGTGTGACGTCATCAGGATGCGTTCCTCGGGGTTGCGCGCGAGCCGGCGCTTGATCGCCTCGACGATGACCGTCGTCTTGCCCGTGCCGGGAGGCCCCTGGATGAACACCGCCTGACCTGCCGCCAGACCGCTGAGCAGCGCGACCGCGCGGTCCTGCGGCGGGTTCGAGATCATGCCCGTGGTGAGCCAGTCGTCGCCGGCCGGCGTAGCGTCGTCGAACTTCGGTGCAACGATCGTGTCCGGCGCCACAAGCAGCTGCGACAGCAGCCCGACGCCGAAGTCGCGCGTCGCGATCGCGGCGAGGACCGAGCGCTTCGACTGATAGAGGGCCTTGTTGAAGGACGGCGTGATCGTTCCCTGGCTCCCGGCGTGCTCGAAGGTGCGGGTGACGATCTCGACTGTGTGCCGGCCGTGGTCGATACGCGACACGCGTCCGACGAAGTTCGGCTCGTCCTCGGGTTCGATCAGCACGGCTGCGTCAGCAGTGAGGTTGATCGGAGCCTCCGGCGGGACGCCGAACTCGACCTTCCCCACCTCGGGTTGCTTCCAATCGGCCTGCGTGAACTCGCGCCCGCAGGAAGGGCAGCGCTCGTGCATGTCGGGACGCCAGAGGGCGCGGCAGTTGCGGCACCGCCACGACTCGCGCGCCGCGATGAACCGTGTCCGCTGCGTCTGGGCTCGCTGCTTCTCCGCTCGCTCCAGGCTCTCCACCAGTTTCAGCGTCGCGTATAGCTGCTCCGATTTGGCGGCGCGCTGCGTCGCCTGACGCCATTCGAGAAGGCGGAACGTGTCGCTCGAGACGCCGTTCGCCTCGGTCACCACCGGGTGGCGCGCCGTGATCGTGAGCAGCTTGGTTCCGTCGGCGACGCTCTGCGTCGGCCGGATGCTCAGAACGCGCAGCCCGAGGTGGTCGCGCACGCCGTCGGGACCTGGCTGAACGGCGCACTGCAATGAGAGGTCGGGCAGATCCAGCCGCAGCTGTGGCGGGTCCTCGTCGCCGAACGACACGCTCACATGTCCGACTTCGCTGATGCGTTCAGCGAACACGTTGCGCGGATCCGATCCCGGATGCGACCCGTTTGCCCAAGCTTCGAGCACCACCATGGCGTCGCTGCCGTCGGGCATGATGAGATGCAGGCGATCGAGCGCGAGGTCTGGAGCGATCAGCGGAAGAACAACCTCGGACAGCCGGACAGTGCAGTCAGCCGGCGCAAAGAGCTGATATCGGGATGGCTTCGGGCGGTGCGTTGGTGTTGCGCGCGGGGCGGCTCTGGCCGTCGACCGCGGTGCTGCCCGAAGGCTCCCGCCTGAGTGAACTATACCACCCGGCCGGGCGGCGTTCAGCCGAGCGTACGATGGCTTTGTGACCGACGAAGTCCCAGGTGTCGATCTCAGCGGCGTGCACGCGGAGCTGGACAAGCTCAAAGCGTCACTCTGTCGATGTCAGCACCAAGGCACCTGCCTCGCGTGCCGCGGCTTCGAGGTCGTGCGCCAGCAGACCCAGGTCGTCGCCGCAGCTGCGTCGCAGCCGGTCCTGATGCAGGTGGCGCAGGAGGTCGCGATCAAGGACCTGATGACGCAGCTCGGCGGTCTCCAGGAGAAGCTGGCGGAGGACCCGCAATTGCAGGAGCTGATGTCGCGGTTGCTCGAGCGCGTTCAGGACGACCTCGGCGGCGCCGAGAATCTGCAGCAGATGTTCGGCAGCTTCTTCGGCGGCGGTGTCGACGGCTTCCCAGGCACGCCCGACGATCGCGAGCTGCCACCCGACGACCGACCGTCGTCGCCCGGCTGAAGGAGGAGTCCATGACAGCGCGCCTGCGCCGATCGGTTCTGGCCGTCCCTGGCAGCAACCCGCGCATGATGGAGAAGGCTGCCGAGAGCGCTGCCGACGAGGTGTTCCTCGACCTCGAGGACGCATGCGCGCCGCTGGAGAAGCCCGCGGCCAGGACCAAGGTGGTCGAAGCGCTGCAGGCGCACGACTGGCGCGGCAAGACGCGGGTCGTGCGCATCAACCAGGTGACGAGTCGCTTCGCCTTCGACGATCTCCGCGACGTGGTATCCGGCGCGGGCGACAAGCTCGACTGCATCATGATCCCGAAGGTCCGCAATGCGGGCGACGTCGCCTTCGTCGATCGTGCGTTGCTGCAGCTGGAGCAGATGCTCGGACTCCCGGTTGGTGCCATCGGCATCGAGGCGCAGGTGGAGGACGCCGAAGGGTTGATGCGCGCCGAGGAGATCGCATTTGCCAGCGAACGACTCGAAACGCTCACGTACGGGCCCGCCGACTTCTCTGCGTCGATGCAGCTGCCGTCGCTCACCGTGGGCAACAGCTACAACTACCCCGGCGACATTTTCCATTACGTGCTGTTCAAGCTCGCCGTTGCCGCACGCGCCGCGGGGATCCAGGTGATCGACGGGCCGTATCTGCTCATCCGCGACATCGACGGGTTCCGCGCTGCCGCTTCACGCGCCGCCGCTCTCGGCTATGACGGCAAGTGGGTGCTGCACCCGGGCCAGATCGAGCCTGCGAATGAGGTGTTCACGCCACCACAGGCCGACTTCGACAAAGCCGCGCAGATCCTCGACGCCTACAAGCACGCAACCGACGTCGAACGCAAAGGTGCGGTGATGCTCGGCGACGAGATGATCGACGAAGCGTCGCGGAAGATGGCCGAGCAGTTCTATTCGCGCGGCGTCGCTGCGGGCCTCACGCCGTCAGCTGCTGAAGAGCGCGAAACCGCGACGGGGTGAGGGCATCGTTCAGTCGTCGAGACAACGCTGACGCAGCTGCGAAAGCAGGCCGCGCAGCGCGCGCTCGGGGAACGGCTCGTCCACTTTGACTTTGACGTGGCGAATTGTTTTTCCCGTGCCTTCGAGCACCTCATGCGGATCGGCGAGCTCGGTTGCGTGGCCGATGTTCACGTTCACGTACTGGGTGAGCGGATTGACGGCGCAGAGGATCTCGTGACCCACGCGGAACTGCACGTTCTTCCAGCCGCCCGCGTAGACCTTGGTCGAGGCCTCGGGCAGCTCGATCGCGACGAACCGCACGCATCGACGCGTGAGCTCGGCTATCGCCGGTGAGAATTGCGCGCAGAGCGCATCCAAATCGTCCGCCACTTCCACCACCCCGGGTCGTAGTGCCCCCGCTTCCTGCGTCCGTCGCGCCCGACCCATGAGCGCTGCGCGATTCTACTGGGCGGGTGGAGAAGACGTTGTTTTCCCTTGTGGCTCCAAGGGATCCACGCGCGTCGCTTCGAACGTGCGGCAGCGCATCGTGGTCAACTCGACCGCCGTCACGTCAATGTCGGCGCCGACGAATCGACATTCGCGCCGTAAGGCGGCGACTGCGCTCGAGCCGCTGCCCGCGAATGGATCACACACGACGTCACCCGGTTGCGCACTCGCTTCCAGCATCAGCGAAAAGAGCGCCACGGGCTTCTGTGTGGGGTAGGCGCCCCGGCGAATGCGCGGCACGGTCCACACATCGGGTAGGTCGCGACGAGCGACGGGGCGCCGCCCCTTCGAGGCGAACACGATGTGCTCATGGCGGCGCCGGAAGTAATGGCCCATGCCGATCGCAACCTTGTCCCACACGAGTACGCCCTTGACGTCGAAGTGGTCGCGCATGAGCGCGCCCAGCGACAGCAGCGAAAAGCTGTCGAACATCACATAGATGTGGCTGCCGTCGCGAAGCACGCGCCGGCACTCCGCGAGAAAGCGCCCATATGTTTCGGGGTTGTCCTCGAACTCGCGGAACCACCGCGTGTTCCCAGCCTTGTGGTAGTGACCGACGATGCGCCCGTGACCGAAGCGCATGTGCTGATTCATGCCGGAGTACGCGGGATCCGTGACGATGACGTCCACCGACTCCGCCGGCAGTCCGCGCAGGAACTCGATGCAGTCGCTCTGTTGCACGCGCCATCGCGGCTGTGTATCGAGCGCTTCAGCGAGGACGCTCATTGCACTCCGACGAACGGCCGTTCGCGCACGCCCCGAATACTAATCCCCGTCGCCCTACACTGCGGACATGGCTTTGGACATGACCACTGAGCAGCGCGAGATCACCGGCATGGTGCGCGAATTCGTCGAGCGCGAGATCCTGCCGGTCGTCCAGAAGCTCGACCACGACGATACGTATCCCGAAGAGATCGTGCGGCACATGAAGGACCTCGGATTCTTCGGCTTCGCCATTGCCGAGAGGTATGGAGGCAGCTACCTCGACTACGCAACGTACGAGATGGTGTGCGAGG
>JBHEMA010000188.1:0-6730 GCA_046262795.1 Candidatus Dormibacteria bacterium
GCGTAGAACGGACCTTTGTCGATCTCGTTCGTCGGGACGGCGCCCGGCAGGCTGCTCGGATCATCCGGTGTCGCGGGACTGATGACGGTGAACGACGCGCCGCGGTTGGTCGACCGCGCCAACGAGGTGCCGCCGAGATACACGACCTGCGGGTTCGACGGATCGAACGCGATCGGTGTGTCAGTTGTGAGTCGCGTGTTCGACGGCCACGACGGCTGCGCGAACGCGCTCGAGCTGGTGCTCGTCGTGTCGTGGAACATCGAGCAGTCGTTGCGCGGCGGCGACGGCTGGAAGCACTCGTAGTAATAGGTGTGGTCGGACGGGTCGATGAGCACGTAGTGGCCGTCACCACCCCCGTACTCGGTCCAGCCGCCGCTGAGATCCGACGGTGCCGACGTCGCCGTCCACGTCGCCCAGCTGCCCTGGTCCTGCAGTCCAACAGCGAGCCGCGTGGGATCATCCTGCGCGACGGCGAGGTGATAGATCTGGTTCCACGGCTCGTAGAGGCCGTGGATCCACGTCTCGGGTGCGCCGTTCTCATCGGAGCGGTACACGCCGCCGTCGTTGCCCAGGTACACGCGACCAGCGGTGTTGGGGTCCCACACCATCGCGTGCTGATCCGCGTGTGAGTCGCCCGGCTTGCCGCCGTTGGCGCCGCCGGTCGTGCCCATCGTCACCGCGGCCCAGTGCTGTCCGCCGTCAACTGACTCGCGCAGGTTGACGTCAGCATTGAAGAGGATGTCCTCATTGAGCGGATCCACCCACACGCGGCCGAACCACCACTCATATCCTGCCCCCGATGCGCCGGCTTCACCGCCACAAGCGAAGGTGTTGCCACCGTCAGACGAGATGTAGAACCCCTTGTCCGGCCCATACTCGGAGCCGAACTCGATGTAGACGCGATTCGCATCGGTGGGCGCAACCGCAATACCGATGCGCCCGAGGCTCGCGTCCGACTTGAATCCGGTGGCGGTGGCATCCCACGAACACACGGAACCGCTGATGTTGGTGTTCTCGATACGCGTCCACGTGGCACCGTCGTCAGTAGATTTGTAAAGACCGGACCCGACGCCACCGTATGTGCGTGCGCCGTTGTTGCGCTGGTGATCCCACAGCGCCGCGTACACGACGTGACCGGGATCAGTCGGACTCAACGCGATGTCGATACCGCCCGTCGTGTCGTTGACTGGCGCCAGCGCGAGGTTCCACGTCTGACCGCCGTCGGTCGTGTGATAGATGCCGCGCTGCGTCACCTGCTGCGAGATGTCACCGGCCGCGGCCGCCCACACGTCGTTGGCGTTGTTCGGGTTCACCACGATGCGCCCGAAGGCGCCGCTGTCGGCAAGCCCCGACAGCGACCAACTGCCGCCGCCGTCGCTGGACTTGTAGAGCCCCGTACCGAAGAAGGTCAGCCCGCCACCCGACGGATTGGCCTCACCCGTGCCCGCCCAGAGCGTGCCATTGGAGCCACGAGCGAGTGCGCCCATGGCCTGCGTGTTGTCCGCCGGCCATGCGGGCGTCCAGTTGGCGCCCTGGTCGCTGCTCTTCCAGACGCCGCCGCTCGCCGCGGCCGCGTAGATCGTGCCGGTCGAGGGATCGAGGGCGAGGTCCACGACGCGCCCGCCGACGTTCGCCGGACCGACCAGCTGCCACGGCGCCGGGTCGCCGGTGGGAATCGCGCTCGCCTGGGACCGCGCGCGCTGGTACTGGTCGAGCGTCACGAGCTGTCCCGAACCCTCTTTGAGCCCGAGGTCGTCTGCGGGGCCCTGATGCTCGTCGGCCTCCGCACCGGAGGGTATTTCTGCCGAGAGAGGGCTCGCCCCAGCCGTCAGCCTTGGCGCCTGCCCGGGATGGAGCCAGATCGGCGTGAACACAACGCCGGCGGCGGCCATCGCGACGAGTACCCTGGTGCGTCGTGTCATCTTCCTTCCTTCTCCGCTCCTCAGTGACGGCGGCCGCCGAATATTACGGGTCTCGACGCGCGGCGGTCCATGTTGCCTTTGCAGGGACAGGCACACGGCTGCGTAGAATGGCGGGCGCTCAAGCCGGCGTCGGCTTAACCGGGAGGCGATTCATCGGCTCATGACGGAGCGCCCGGATGACCATTGCGAAACAGTTCGGTGGTTTTGGCACTAGACGTGCGTACGCCGCTTGTGACAAGATTGCTGCGTTAGGTCACATTGAGGGGGCAAGCGTGGGGTCCGTTCGAAGCATGGGAAGGCGTTACGCCGCGTCGTCGCCGGGATGGGGATCGTGGAGACGCTTCGCGTGGCTCGTGGCGAGCCCATTGGCCGCACTTTCGCTGACGTTGGCGACGCCGGCGGTATCCGCCGCACCGTCGACCGCGCCTGATCAGTGCAGCACCGGCGGCAACGCGAACGGCAACGGCAACGGAGCTTGCTGCCCATCTCAAAACGACGCGACGGGTTCCACTTCACCGAGCCAGCCGGCCAACGACGGCGCCGGCCATGGGCACGGCAACGGGAGCGATGGGAACGGCAACGGGAACGGAGGAAACGACCACGGCAAGTGTCCGGATGGCGGGTCGGGTGGCGGCACCAGCGGCGGCGGCACCAGCGGCGGCGGGACGACGGGCGGCGGCTCCGGTGGTGGTTCGTCCGGCGGCACCGGAGGCTCCACGGGGGGTTCGTCCGGCGGTTCGACTGGCGGCTCCTCTGGGTCCGGGAGCACCGGCGGTTCGACAGGAACCAGCGGCGGTGGGTCGACCGGCACGGGCACCAGCGGTGGATCGTCGGGCGGAACGACCGGCGGCACCTCAGGAAACACCTCGGGAACCGGCCCAAGCGGATCGGGCGGCGTCTCGTCGCTGCCGCTGAACTTCGCCAACGAGGCACGCGAAGAGCAGTCCTCAGCTGCCGCGACATCCGGCGCTTCAGGCGACTATGGGTTCGCGAGCGCGACGCAGGCAGCGTCTACCGCCGGCGCCGTGAGCGGAGCGACCACCGCGGGCACGCCCTCGTCGGGTGTCCTGGGTGCATCGACGGCGACGCGGCCACCGTTTGCGCCGCTCGTCCTCATCCCATCAGCGATCTCAGCTGCTGACTCCGTGCTCAACCACCTGCCCATTCGGTGGTTCGTGCTGCTGGCAGCCGTGGACGTCCTGCTCGCAGGCGGTTTCATCGTCAAGCGCCGGCGGCTTTCGGAGAAAAGTGATTGATCAGAAGCGGAGCATCAGGGGCCGTGCACAAGGGGAGCGTCACATGAGATTTGGGAAGGTCATCAGCCGTCGAGGTAGACGCGCGCTGGTCGGTGCTGGGCTCGCCCTCTGCATCGTCGCCGTGCCTGCGGGCAGCTTTGCCGGGTCACTCGGCACCAACTTTGGCGACACCTGGGTGGACACCGTCGGAGCTCCGCCAGGACCCGGCCACGAGATGGATCCGCACCTGCCGTGCGGGAACATCAACCTGTGGGGCAATGGGATGGCGGACCTGTCCGGCGGTTACACCATCGACGGGTGGCCTCCGAGTGGAACGGGACAGCAGGATTACGCGAGCCCCTGGCTGTACAACAAGACGACCGGTGGTTCGCAGATCATGAGCGTGATCAACGTCGGCACGTTGATGGCAAGCGCCATCGCGCACGGTGAAGCGCCGGTCAACGCTCAGGGATTCCACTTCAAGCTTCAGTTCGTCCAGGATCCGCAGAAGCACAAGACGTTCTGGGTGAACTGCCCGGGACCAACACCGCCACCCGGACCGCCACCGGCCAACTGCTATCCGGTGAAGTCGGTGTCGCCGAGCGGCACGGTCGCCACGGGAACGCTGCTCACGTACACGATCCGCGCCATCAGCAACAGCCCGACGGCAGGCGCATGCGTGATCAGTGACGTGACGAGCCTGAGCAACGCGCAGCTGACGAACATCAGTGGACCGCTCAACAGCACAGCGGGCAGTTTCGCCGGCTCGCTGGCGGGCAACACGCTCGTCTGGACCATCAGCTCGCTGGCCTCGGGTGGGCAGGAGTCCTTCCAGTTCACGGGCGTCGCCTTGGGCCCTGCATCCGGTACGAGCAACGGCACGATCACGAACACCGCGACAGCCACATCGGGCTGCTCGTCGACGTTCAAGCCCGCTCACGGAGATTCGAAGTCGTGCTCGAGCGAGGTGACGACTCCGGTGCAGCCCGGTCCGCCTTCACTGCTTCCGAACTGCTATCCGACCAAGACTGTGTCTCCGAACACACCGTCGGTGGCGTCGGGCACGCAGCTCACCTATACAGTGACCGCGACGGCCAACGGCCCGGTCGGCGGCCTGTGCGTGATCAATGACGTCCTCAGCCTGGTCAATGGCGCCGCACTCGACAGTGTCGGGCTCACGACATCCGACGGCACGCTCAGCGGCGCGCTGCCGAACCTCACCTGGACGTTGCCGAACCTGCTGCCGGGATCGCCGCAGACTCTGCGCATCGTCGGTACGGCGACGGGATCAGGGGTGACGACAAGCACGCTGACGAACACCGCGACTGTGATCGTCGGCTGCGTGTCGACCGTGAACCATGCGTGCTCATCGACGGTGACGACGAACATCCCGCCGGCACCTCCGGCGAACACACCCGACTGCACGCCGGTGAAGACGGTGAGCCCAAGCGGCTCCGTTGTTCCCGGAACGGTTCTTGATTACTCCGTGGTGGTCACGAACACCGGGGCGAGTGGTACCTGCACCCTCAGCGACACGATCGGTACGACAGGAAGCACCAGCTTCACCGTCCTCAGCGGTCCGAGCGTCAACAGCGGGTCGGTGACGTCGAACGGAGCCGGAAGCTGGAGTTGGACCACGGGTACGCTCGCGACCAACGGGACGGCAACGCTGACGCTGCAGATCCAGGTCTTCGGCATCGGCACGGTGTCCAACACCGCCATCGTCACCACTGGGTGCAGCACTGACTGCACCAGCACGACGAGCACGCCCGTCAGCGTGACACTCGCGAAGACCGTGAATCCGACGGGAACCGTCGCTGTCGGAACGGTGCTCACCTACACGATCACGCTCACCAACACCAGCGCGAACGCGATCAACGCGACGACGAATCCGCAGGGGATCACGGTCGACGATCAGCTTTCGGGAACGGCAGGCGTCGTGGTCGACACCAATTCATTCCAGGGGTCGCCGTCGGTCAACATTCATGAGATCGGCAGTGACGGCACCCACTTCGAGTGGACGTACACCTCGCTCGCGGCGGGTCAGCCTGCAATCGTGACCTTCAACGCGACGGTCACGAGCGGACCTGGTCTGACGACGTCGTGCGTGCTCAGCTCCGCGAACAGCTCGAGCAGCTGCCTCGACAACACCGCTTCGACCAACTCGGTACCGCCAGTGACGGTCGAGAACATCGTGCCGAGCCCGCCCTCTCCGGAGAGCGGTGTCCTGGGTATCAGCACCTCCACTCCCTCGTCGGGAGCGCTGAGCACGACGGCGATCGCGGTTGCCGGCTTCCTCTTCCTCGGCGGCATCGGGCTGATGCTCATCGGCCTCACCGCACGGACGCCCTCGCCAGCCCGGCGACGAGCCGGCTGAGCTCGCTCTGAACGGACACTGACGAGAGGGGCCGCTTCGGTGGCCCCTCTCTCAGCGGGCCGGCTTCACACAGCCGCCGTCGTGTGCTCCTTGGAGTGCGCCTCGATGATCTTCTGGGCAACGTGCGCCGGCACCTCCTCGTAGTGGGAGAAGGTCATGCTGTAGCGGCCGCGGCCCTGCGTCACCGCGCGGAGCTGGATGGGGAAGTCGTACATCTCGGCCTGCGGCACCTGCGCGTTCACCTCTGCACGGCCATCGCCCATCGGGTTCATGCCGCCGACGCGGCCACGCTTGGTGTTGAACAGCCCCATGACATCACCTGTGTTGCGGTCGGGGACGACGACGTGCACGTCCATCACCGGCTCCAGCAGCACCGGGTTCGCCTTCTGCATCGCCTCACGCATGGCCATCGATCCGGCAATTTGAAACGCGATGTCCTTGCCGTCGACCGGATGCGTCGACCCATCCACGAGTCGAACCTTCACATCAACGATCGGATGGCCGCTGACCGCGCCCTGCTCCATCGTCTGCTTGACTCCCTTTTCGACAGAGGGACGGAACTGGTGAGGGATGGCCCCGCCGAAGATCTTGTCCTCCCACTCGTACCCGGTTCCGCGCGAGAGCGGCTCTATCTCGATCGTGGCGTCACCGTAGAGCCCGGCGCCGCCTGATTGCTTCTTGTACTTGTGTGCGACACGAGCGGAGCCGGTGATCGTCTCGCGGTACGCGATGCGCGGCGGGTTGACCGTTGCGTCGACTCCAAACTTTCGCTTCATCCGCTCGAGCGCGGCATCGAGGTGGACATCACCAAGACCGTGAACGAGCACCTCGTTGGTCGTTGGATCACAGTCGGAAGAGAACGCGATGTCCTCGTCGGCCAACCGGGCGAGTGCGTGCATGATCTTGTCCTCGTCGCCCTTGCTCTTCGCAACGATCGCAGCCGAATACGACGGCGGCGGCGGCGTGATCGGCGGGAGCGTGATCGGCACATCCTTGGCGCAGAGCGTGTCGCCGGTGCGTGTTGCCGCGAGCTTGGTGAGTACACCGATATCGCCCGCCGCCACCTGCGGCACCGTGGCGATCGACTTGCCCATCGGTTGGCCGAGCTGGGCAAACCGTTCCTCCTGGCCCACTCGCACGGTGACCGGGTGGGTGTCACCGGTGAACACACCGCGCAGCACCTTGAAGTACGAGAC
>JBHEMA010000189.1:0-8535 GCA_046262795.1 Candidatus Dormibacteria bacterium
CGAGACGCGTAGGCGAGCATCTCGCCGAAGCTCCAGTAGATGTCGCTCAAGGAGGCGCGTGAGTATTCTGTTCCGTTGACGCGCGCGAGCATCGTCAAGTCGAATGCCTTGTCCTTGCGCCGATCCGCCACCTCGTCCGGCGTCACAAGCATCGGTCCCAATGACGTCGCGAAATCCTTGCCCTTCACCGGTCCCATGCTCATCTTCATCTCGCGGCGTTGGACATCGCGCGCGCTCCAGTCGTTCATGATGCAAAAGCCGGCGATGTGCTCCTCGGCGGTCGCGGCGTCGAGGTCGCGGCCGGCACGCCCGACGATCGCAGCGACCTCCAATTCGAAATCCATCTGTGACGCACCAGGTGCGATCGGTACATCCGCCTCCGGTCCCACGACGCCGTAGGGATTGCTGAAGTAGAACACCGGCAGCTCGTACCAGTCGGGATCCATCTCGAGTCCGCGACGTTGTCGCGCCGTGCGCACATGCTGCTCGAACGCGTAGAAGTCACGCACCGTCGGTGGCGCGGGGATGGGCGCAAGCAGTTGCACGTCGTTCATCCCATGCACTTCGGACGGTTCGCGGCGCGCGCGGTCCGCTGCATGCGCGAGGCGCTCGCCGTCATCGCCGAGCAGTTCGATGAGGCGCAACCCGGGTTCAAGCCCGTGCACCTGCGTGTCGATCACGAGGCCGACTCTGGTCTCAACCGCGTCGCGTTCGCGATACGTCACCCAGCGCACCATGTCCTCCGACGGGCGGTTTCCGGCGCGCCCACACTACCTATACTGGCCTCCCGCCCGGGGAGGTGGCTGAGAGGCTGAAAGCGCCCGCCTGCTAAGCGGGTGAGGGATGTTAAGTCCCTCCGGGGGTTCGAATCCCCCCCTTCCCGCCGAGCGAAAGTCGGCTCGCTAGCCGAAGTGGAAGCCGCTGCCGCGGCCTTGTTCTGCATCCTGCTCAGCCTCGAGGCCGAGCACAGCGCCGAGAATGAGCAGGTCGTTCTCGCCATCGCGAACATCGACGCCGTACGTGGACGTCCAGCTGACCCACGCCTTCGAGATGGTCGCAATGGTTTCGCCATTGCGCGCAATGGCGAAGTCGTGACTCAACAAGTTTCCGGTGAGATCAAGCTCGTCGGAGCCGACGGTGAGTATCCACTTCTGTTTCAAGAACGAGATCTTCTTGTGGAGCACGGCCCTTTGGCCGTCAGGCAGCTCGATCTCATACTGTGGCTGCATGGACATCAACTTCCGCTGGACTGAACCGACGTGGTTCCCCTGCATGTCGTAGATGTCCATGCGGTTGCGCAGCGAGAGCGCCTTGCCGTCAACCCGATATGCGGGGCTGCCATCTTCGCGGTTGATCGTGTTGTCTTCGCCGGCGGCGAAGAACTTTTCCTGAACGGCGTAGCGCATGGCGTGGACTCTAGCGCCGCGCGCGCCAGCGTGCAGTGCAGCGTCGACGGAGACGTCGCAGCCGATCAGCCGGTTCGGGCCGCACGGAGGCCGGTCAGCGCAAACGTTCGGGACGCAGCCGCGCTTGCCAGTGGCGCACGTCACCTGGCCCGGTGAGCGCGCGAACGGCGAGCGCGAGCGCCGCGATGAGCAGCGCATTGCGGATGAGGAGCAACGCTTGCACAGACGCGTCACCGTCGAACAAACTTCCGTAGAGGTTGTACTCGAGCGTCGTGAGGCCGGCCGCGGCGATGAAAGCAAGCGCCGCCCACATTGCGGCGCGCGTCTCGAACAGAGCGAGGGCGGCGCCCGGAGTTGCCCACACGAGAAACTGCGGCGACAACAGCGTCGAGGTGACGAGCAGGCAGAGCACGCCGGCGAGCCACCCGGTGCCCCACTGCCCGCGGCGAGTCGCGAGTGACGACAAAGCAAGACCCGCCGCCGCGCCAAGCGCGAGGAGTGCAGGACCGACCACGGGCGGGACGGTCCCGAGACGCGCGGCGCCCTGGTCGATCTGCACCCGCGCCTTCGTCAGCGTGCGCAGCACCGCACCCACCACGCTCTCCATCTGCCATCCGTGGGCTCCTCGATACGTGACGACATCGCCGAGCCCCTTGCCACCCGCGAGCAACACCCAGGACAGGGAGAGCACGGCGCACCCGATGAGTCCGGTGATCACGGCGCGTCGTCGTGGCGTTGTGCGGTCGAGCATGAAGACGCCGAGCACAACCGGCCACAGCTTCAATCCGACTGCGAGCACCCAGGAGAATGCCGCGGCGACCGGCCGGCGCGTGCGCTCGATCATGAACACCGCTGCCAAGAGCGTCGGCAGCACATCCATGCGCGTGATCAGCACAACGAAGAGGAGCGTGTCCACGACGAGAAACGTTGTCCCCAGAGCGGGGCCGAACGTCCGCCACATCAGCACGCAGAGCATCACGTCGGCAAGGGCCATCATCACGATGACCGCGAGGCCGAACGCGTGGCGCGCCGGAGCAACAGCGTGCAATGCGTCGATCACCAGAACTGCCATCGGCGGATACTCCACCGCCTGGTCGCGGTACGGGATGCCACCGGTCGCGATCTCGTAGTAGCGACCGATGTCGCCCGACGACGACTCGTACATCAGCGCGTCGGCGACGATCACGACGCGGATGAACGTGATGGCAACGACGATCACGACGATCAAGAGCCCGTGGTGTTCGACGATGCCGCGGCGCAGCGCTGCTGCGCTCACGCTGAGACGGGCGTCGAAACCAGCTCGGCGAGCGTGTCGAACGCGAGCTCCAGCTTGCGCACGGGTGTGCTGAAGCAGGCGCGTATGTGTGTGGGCACGCCGAAGGCGACCCCGGGTGTCATCAGCACACGCCGGTGCGCCAGCTCGTCGATCAGCTTGAGCGTGTCCGGCCACGGACTGCGCAACCAGAGATAGATGCCGCCCTGCGGCTCCGCAGCCTCGAGACCCGACGACGCGATGCGCTCCAAGACCAGGTCGCGTCGCTTCCGGTAGGGCGTGAGGTTCACCTCCCACGAGGGCAGGTGCAGCAACGCGCGCTGCGCCGTCGCAGGCGCGTTGACGAATCCGAGCGCACGCTGCGCCTGCGCGATGCCGAGGTGTGTTTCCGCAGAGACGAGCGAGGGATGCAGCACCATATAGCCGATGCGTTCTCCGGCGATGCCGAGGTCCTTGGAGAAGGATCGCGCAAGCACTGTGTGTGGGTAGAAGGCAAGCGGGTCGGCGCGCCCCTGCGGTGCGTAGATGAGCCGACGGTAGACCTCGTCGACGATGACCAGGATGCGGCGCCCATGCCGCTCGCTGTGACGCTCCAGCAGTGCCGCGAGGTCGTGCAGCTCCGTCGCATCGAGCACATGTCCACTGGGGTTGCTTGGGGAGTTCAACAACACCGCGCTGGTGCGAGCCGACAGCGCCGCGGCGATCGCATCGATGTCGAGGCGGAGATCCGTATCGCGTACGGCGACCGGTGTGAAGCGCGCGGACGACGTCTCGCTGTACATGCGGAACTCGGGAAAGTACGGCGCGACGCCGATGACGTCGTCGCCCGGGTCGACGAATGTGCGCAGCGCGACGCAGATCGCCGCAGCGGCGCCCGACGTCATCACCACGGAGTCGCTGCTGACGCCGGGGCTCTCGACGTCGGCTGCGGCGCGCTCCCGCACATCGGGATAGCCGAGATTCGGCATGTAACCGAAGCGGCCGTCGAACCGGTCGTCGATGGCGGTGTGAAACGCGGCGATGACTGCACTCCCGGCCTCCAACGGCTGGCCGATGGAGAGATCGGCGACCGCGTCGTCCCCATGCTCGGCGCGCAACCGCAACCCCTCCATGAACATGCGCCGGATCCAACCGCCGTCGCGGAGCTGCGCTTTCGACCAGCGCGAGATGCTCATGCCACCCTCTCGCGCCGCGTCAGGCGATGGATGTGGTGCCGCGCACTCCGCCGGTGTGCCAGCTGAAGGGGTACTCCTTGTCGAAGACCTGACGCGCGACCGAGGTGCGATGCAGCGGGCGAAATGTATCGATCATCACGGCGAGCTCGTCCGTCTCGCGCGGGCGGTCGTACGACGCCTCCAGCGCGCCCGGCTGCGGGCCGTGCGGGATGCCGCCGACGTGGTGTGTGAACGACCCGATCTTGATGCCGCGGCGGGCGGCGTAGTCGCCGTCGACGTAGTAGAGCACCTCGTCCGAATCGAGGTTGCTGTGGTGGTATGGAAGGGCGACCGCTTCCGGGTCCCAATCGAGCTTGCGCGGCACGAACGAGCAGATCACCACGTTGTGCGCCTGGAACGTTTGGTGAAACGGCGGCGGCACATGAAAGCGCCCGGCCCGCGGCTCGAAGTCGTGGATGTTGAAGGCGACCGGGTAGATCGTGCCGTCCCAACCGACGACGTCCCACGGGTGATGGTCCAGCTGGTACTTGCTGAAACGACCGGCGCGCTTCAGCCAGACCTCCGCGCGGCCTTCATCGGCGTCGAGCTCCTGGGGTGCGCGGAAGTCGCGCTCGCTGTACGGCGCAAACTCGGTGAGCTGGCCGTTGCGCGCGCGATAGCGGTCGGGAGTCTCGACAAAACCGCTCACCTCGAGGCAGAGGACGCGCGTGTCCTGCGGGTTCTCGAGGTCGACGCGGTACACGGTGCCGCGCGGAATGACGAGGTAGTCGTGCTCGGCGAATGTGAGACTGCCGAACTGCGAATGCAGTACGCCGGCGCCCATGTGCACGAACAGCACCTCGTCGGCGGAGCCGTTCACGTAGAGCGCGTCCTGCTGGCGTACCGGGAGCGCCAGCCCGATGCGGATGTCGTCATTGAGGAGGACCCACTGACGACTCGAGACGACGTCACCGTCGGGCATGAGCTCGTATCCCTTCAGGTGTGCGTTCTCGTGCACCTGCTCGTGCTCCGCTGTGATGACGTCGGCGGGCCCCTCGGAAACGTCGTGCGCTCCCTCGGGCATATGCCGGTGGTAGAGGAGAGAGGACGGACCGCTGAAGCCCTCGCGTCCGAACAGCTCCTCGTAGAGCGGGGTGCCATTGGACTGCACGCGCATGTGCCGCTTGCGCGGAACGGTGCCGAGACGGCGATACGGTCTCACGCGGGGGAGCCTACAGGTTGCCGCGCGCTGCCTGTTCGCGCTCGATCGACTCGAACAACGCCTTGAAGTTGCCTTTGCCGAAGCCCTTGCAACCCTTGCGCTGGATCACCTCGAAGAACAGCGTCGGGCGGTCGCCGACGGGCCGCGTGAATATCTGCAGCAGGTAGCCGTCGTCGTCACGGTCGATGAGGATGCGCAGGTCGCGAAGACGATCGAGGTCCTCGTCGATGCCCTCGGCGCGCTGGCCGAGCGCATCGTAGTACGCCTGGGGTGTGTCGAGGAACTCGACGCCGCGCTCCTTCATCTGCGCCACCGTGCTGACGATGTCGTCGGTATGCACCGCGATGTGCTGCACCCCGGAGCCGCGGTAGTAGTCGAGGTACTCTTGGATCTGCGACTTCTTCACGCCGACATACGGTTCGTTGATGGGGAACGTGATCATGGTGCGCGGGTCGCGTGCGACCTTGGACCGCAGTGCGCTGTACTGCGTCGCGATATCGTGTTCGTCGAACTCCTGGAAAACCGAGAAGCCGAAGACCTCGGAGTAGAACGACACCCAGTCGTCCATCTTGCCCTTCTCGACGTTGCCGACGGTGTGATCGATGAAGCGCAGGCCGACACTACCGCCCGTGCGTTTGTCCTCACGGTAGCCGGGCCAGTGCACCCCGCTGTACTCGTCGCGCTCCACGAACGTGTGCACCGTATCGCCGTATGTGGCGACACTCGCGTGCGTGACGACTCCGTGCTCATCCTCGCTGCGCGCAGGATCGCTGACGCTGCGCGCGCCACGTCGCGTCGCCGCCTCGTATGCCTCGCGCGCGTCATGCACCTGCAACGCGATGCGCTTGACGCCGTCACCGTGGCGATGAACGTGCTCGGCGATCTCGCCCTCCGGTTGCAGCGGCGCCGTGAGCACAAGCCGGACCTTGCCCTGCTGCAGGACATAGGAAGCGCGATCGCGAACGCCGGTCTCCGGACCCGCGTAGGCGATGACATCGAACCCGAAGGCGCGCTGATAGTGGTAGGCGGCCAGGCGGGCATTGCCGACGTAGAGCTCGACGTGGTCCGTGCCCGTGAGTACGGGTGCGTCGACGTTCGTGCTTGCAAGGGTGGCCATGCTGTCGACCATTGTAGGCTCCGTGGCTGAGCCAGATGGAGAGCACCGAGCCGGCAGACGACTCGTCGGAACGGGCGCGCCGCGCAGCGGACGCCATGTACGCGGACGACCGCGCGTCGCAGGCGCTCGGCATCGCCGTCGAGGACGTCACCATGGGGCGCGCCACCGCACGCATGCGCATCACCGAGTCCATGGTCAACGGACACGCCATCGCGCACGGCGGCTACATCTTTCTTCTGGCCGATACCGCATTCGCCTTCGCGTGCAACACGCGGCGTCCCACAGTTGCGAGCGGCGCCGAGATCGTCTTCGTGCATCCGGTGCGTGAGGGCGACGAGCTCGTCGCGGTGGCGACCGAGCGCGTTGGCTTCGGCCGCAGCGGCGTCTATGACGTGACCGTGCGTAGAGCGGACGGTGACATCGTTGCCGAGTTCCGCGGTCACAGCCGCGCTGTTCGCGCGCCAGGCGGATAACGGATTCAATGCGCGACTTGACGCCTGCGCGCGAGGATCTCGAGCCGATCGAGATGGCGCCGGCCGGAGAGCTCGCAGCCTTGCAGCTGCAGCGGTTGCAGTGGACGCTGCGGCACGCATACGATCACGTTCCCGATTACCGCCGGCGCTTTGACGAGCACGGCGTGCGTCCGGACGACTGCCGGACGCTTGCCGATTTGGCGCGATTTCCCTTCACGACCAAGGACGATCTGCGCACAAACTATCCATTCGGGATGTTCGCCGTACCGCGCCAGCAGGTGCTGCGAGTGCATGCATCGAGCGGCACCACGGGCACGCCGACCATCGTCGGGTACACGCGCCATGACATCGACGTCTGGGCGGACCTGGTCGCGCGGTCGATCCGCGCCGCGGGTGGTCGTCGCGGCGACATGGTGCACGTCGCGTATGGCTACGGCCTTTTCACAGGCGGCCTCGGTGCGCACTACGGCGCAGAGCGTCTCGGGTGCACGGTCATCCCGGTGTCGGGCGGGTTGACCGAGCGACAGGTGCGGCTCATCGTCGACCTGCAACCGCAGGTGATCATGGTGACGCCGTCCTACATGCTGGCGATCATCGACGAGATGGAGCGTCAGGGAGTCGATCCGCGCGGCACTTCACTGCAGGTGGGCATCTTCGGCGCCGAACCTTGGACGGAGGACATGCGCACCGAAATCGAGCGGCGCATGGACATGCACGCCGTCGACATCTACGGACTGTCCGAGGTGATGGGCCCCGGTGTCGCCAATGAGTGCGTCGAAACCAAGGACGGTCTCCACATCTGGGAGGACCACTTCTATCCGGAGGTCGTCGACCCTGCGAGCGGGCAGGTGTCATCGGACGGCGAGCGCGGCGAGCTTGTCTTCACGTCGCTGACGAAGGAGGCGATGCCGGTCATCCGGTATCGCACGCGCGACCTCACGCGTTTGCTTCCCGGTACTGCGCGAACCATGCGCCGGATGGAGCGAATCGCGGGACGCAGCGACGACATGATCATCCTGCGCGGCGTCAACCTGTTTCCGACGCAGGTCGAGGAGCTCATCCTGCGCATCCCCGGTCTTGCGCCGCACTTCCAGCTGGTGCTGACACGTCCGCAGCGACTCGACGAGATGACGGTGCGTGTCGAGCGCAGGACAGACGCAGCGATGGAGCTCACGCATGAAATGGCGGTGCAGCTGGCGCATGCGGTGAGGGACAACATCGGCGTTTCGGTCGAAGTGGAGGTGGTTGAGCCCGGACAAGTGGAGCGTTCGCTTGGGAAGGCGGTTCGCATCGTCGATCGGCGGCCGGCGTAGCCGTACTGGCCTGCGCCGCAATGGTCTGGCGAGAAATGCCTCTAACGGCGCGTTCCTCAAACGCTCCTTCCCGCGTTAATGTCGGCGCGGAGTGAAGGTCTTTAGAGCTGTGCATAACGACCCGCCGACGCGTGAAGACATGACGTCCGCATGGGGTCTTGGTCGACGCCCACCTGTAGCGACGCCGCAGCAACTCCTTCGCTACGTTCGAGCCGTACATAAATGAGCGGTCCTTCTGCCGGTAAGACGCGTCGAGATCGCTCAAGTGTGAGAATTGAGTTGCGATGACCTACGAGCTCTACGACACAGATAGCGGAAACCGGCTTGCCGGGTTTAGGACCGTGGACGGAGCCCGACGCTACGTGCTGGCAATCATCCGCAGACAGGGGCGCGAAGCCCTTGAAGGCCTCGCGGTAGGCCAGTACGAGGCCAAGACCCAGCGGACCAGGAGGGTAGCCTCGGGTCGGCGACTGGCAGCCTGGGCCGCTGGATCCAAGGTCGTGACCGCCGCCCGGCCTAGTGCTAGCGCGCGCCGCAGCATCTCACGGCCGAAGCAACTAGCCTGACTGGCTAGCAC
>JBHEMA010000190.1:0-6503 GCA_046262795.1 Candidatus Dormibacteria bacterium
GATGGCACCGCATTGACGATCGTGCCTTCGCCGAACACCAATGCGACCGCGGACTTCTTCACGGGGATCGCGTGCACAAGCGATACGAGCTGCTGGGCGACCGGTTACGCGACATCGGGCGGCAGCGACACCGCCTTCATCGCGCGGTGGGACGGCGCCACCTGGTCAGTGTCTCCCACACCGTCAATCAGCGGCAACAGTGACCTGCGATCGGTGTCGTGCGCATCGACAACATTGTGCTGGGCGGTCGGGTACAGCTCCACACCGACTGGAGTCGCGTCGGAGAACGTCGATTACCAGCCGCTGATCCTGCAGTGGAACGGCGTAGCCTGGGCGGTCGCGACCGCACCGAGCAACCTGCCGGTGACGAGCACGTTGCTGTACGGGGTCGCGTGTGGCGCGCCGACGCAATGCTGGGCGGTTGGATACGTCTCCAATTCGACGACCGCGCAACCCTACACCGCGCACTGGGACGGCACGGCATGGAGCACAGGCGCTGCAGCGACTCCCAACACCTCGCAGACGACGGTGCTATCCGCGGTGGCGTGCGGCAGCCCCGCCTCATGCATCGGTGTCGGATACACGTCGCCGAGCAGCAGCCAGCGACAGACGTTGGCGGAACGATGGGACGGCACTTCGTGGACATTGTTGACACCGCCAGCGGTGGCCACAACGTTCACGACGTTGCAGGCGGTCGCGTGCGCCGGTGCGACCAACTGCTGGCTCGCCGGCTTCGGTCAAAGCCCGGGCAGCCCCCAAACGCTCGTCGAGCACTGGGACGGCGGGACTCTCAGCGTGACCCCGACGCAAAACGCGCACAGCACCTTCCCGAACTACCTGTACGGTGTCGCCTGCTCGTCTTCGGATTGCTTGACCGTCGGTTACTGGGCCGGACTGACACAGGACACACTCGGCGGCCACACGCTGGTGGAGCTGCGTGGTAGTTCACCGCAGCCGTCCGTCCCCGAATGGCCGTGGCCACCGCTGGGCGTGTTGCTCGCAGTGCTTGCAACAACACTGCGGAACACCCTGAGCCGTCGCAAGCACCGCCCCTAATTCAGGGTCGACGCTTGCGCCGGCCCTGTGCGATGACCCTGACGCCCCCGACGATGAGAAGCGCCGCGAGCGCCGACGGGAACGGCATCGCAGCCCCTGTCGACGGCGCGCCAACGCTGATGCCGAGCACACCGCTGTCAACTTCTGACGGCGATGTCGTGGCCGGCGGCGATGTTGCACTGGACGTCGCCGGAGTCGCCGCGGTCGACGCGGCGAGCTCCTGCGTGACACGCTCGCTGAGGAGAACGCTCGATGCCGCCGGAAGCTGTGACGCCGCCGTCAGCACCGTCGACGCCCCGCTGACTTCTCCACCGGCGGCCGAGACACCGGACGACGGCGTGCAATCGATCCAGAAGACCTTGTGCTTCTGAGGATCCTGCGCCAGCTGCAGCTTGAAGTGGAAGCCCTGGTGCGCGGCGGTTTCGCCGTTGGCCGCCGCACTCGCCAGCAGCTGATTCACGCCGATGACGGCGATGACCTGGCTCCCTCCCTGCTGCGCGTCGTAGCTCCAGTTACCGGCGGAGTCGGCTTGTCCGGAGCCGGACGGCGCCCAACCGTCGATGGTGAACGACCCACTCGGGTCAGCCAGCCCTGCACCCCAGAGGTTGACGTCGGCGCACGGCAGATGTGGGTCCATCTCGTGACCGGGCCCCGCGGGAGCGCCGACGCTGTCGAGCCACACGTCGCCGGCGTTCTCGTCCGCCTGGCTAGCGGGCGCTGCGTTCGAACTCGCGCCGGCCGGTCCGCCGCCTGAGCTATGCGATTCGTCGCCTGGTCCGTTGCCCTGCGATGCGGACTGCCCTGTCGAATGTGACGAAGCGTGTCCGGGCGGGGTGCCGCCGTTTGGTTTGCCCGCCGCAGCGGCCGAGGTCGCGAGCGTCATCGACGCCACGCCGCAGAGAAAGGTGGTGGCGACGCCCGAAAGCGTCAGCGCCGTGTGCTTCATCGGTTTCCTCGCTTGCCGGTCGGGTCCTCTAAAGCACTGAACGCTCCAATAGTCTCAAACCTTGCACGATCGAACCATGGCGAACTGGCCCGTGGCGGCCTCTTCGGCGGCGGCCCGGTCGCACCGGCCGGATGGACCGACAGCTAGAAACGGAGTCGCGCCGCAACCTCGACAGCGCCTTGGTCCTTCTTCCCGCGGTAATAGGGAGCAACCATGTCAGCGTTCTTCAAACCCAGCAGCTGCTGGAGGAGCGACATCGCCATGCCTGCCGTCGCACACCACGTGCAAAACGTGTGCCGGAGTCGATAGGCGTTGCATTTGATTCCCGTCTCTACCCCAACGTCGGCGAGCATCGCTCGCAAGCCGTCGAGTGACAGCGGTTGCCACGTGCGGCGAGCACCGCGCTTGGAAAGGAAGATCAACCCCCGTACCGGCGGCCGCTCCGGATCCGCCAGATGCATGCGAATGAGCTTCACCAACGTGGTCTGCCCGATCGTGAGCGGTACGTCGCGAGATTCGGTTTTTGCACCCGCGGAGTCAGCGTCATGCACGGAGCCGCGGACCTCCACCACGGGCGGCACCCAATCCAAGTGGATGCCCGCCTCCTCGAGCGCAAGCAGCTCAGACGGCCGCATGCCGGTGTACAGCAGCATCGCGATGGCAAGCCTGTCTCGCAGCGTCGGCGCCGCCTTCAGCAGCACGCGTGCCTCGGCGTGCGTGAGGGGACGTTCTTTCGGACGATCGAAGTCGGCGACCGTTGAGACCGTGAACGTCGCGAGCGCGCCGCCGGCCGCGTGAGCGGTGCCGAATTCTTTATCGCAGAAAGCGCCGAACGACCGCAGCTGTCCGCGCACCTTCTTCACCGTCGCCGAATCGCGGCGCAGGTCCATCTGCAGCCAGCGCAGGTAGGCGGCCGCGTCGTCGCCCTTCCACTCGTCGATTGCCGTGATTCCGTGTTTCGCCCGAAAAGCGTTCAGCGGCGATCCCAGGAGGTTGTCACGAACGTTGCGCTTGCTCGTCACGCTGAATGGCCGGGTCGTCTTCGGCGATATGTAGTGCTCGATGAACCGTTCGACCGCGCGCTCGAACGACACGGGCTCGGACGCGCCCACCCGTGGACGCTTGGCCGGTTCTGGCTTTCGGCGAGGCTCCAGCGGCCGCAGCCAGTCCGTCATCGTGACCGCCGACTGTAGCAGCGCTCAGCGAAGGTAGCCGACCAGTGACCGAGGAGCCCCCCTACCTTCGACTCGATAAGACGCGAGCGGGAGACGGGTCTCGAACCCGCGACCCCTACCTTGGCAAGGTAGTGCTCTACCACTGAGCTACTCCCGCGCGGCCGGGCGAGTATAGCGCTGCGGTTCGCAACGTACGTTCTAGACTGCCGCGTCGATGCCGGACGAACCCCTTCCCCCGCCACCCGAGTCCGCCGAGTCCACTCCCCTGCCGGCGTCGCTTCAAACCAGCGCGCCACCTGTCGAAGGGGCCGTCGCCGAAGAGGGCGACTCGGGAGCGGGACGGTTTCGCAGCATCGTCGCGGTCGCAATCGCCGTCGTGTCGATCCTCGGCGCGATCGTCGCCGTCACCGGCACGCTGAGCGAGCAGACCGCTCGACGTTTCGATCAGCAGGGGCTGCAGGACGAGGCGACGCAGCAGGAGGTCATCACCAACCTCAGCGCGACGATCCAGGAGGACGTGCGCAATCTTGCGCCCTACCAGGAGGACGTGAAAGCCGCGTACCTGCTGCAGAGCCAGGCGGCCAGTGTCGAGGGCAGCGATCCGACAACAGCAGCGCAACTGAACGCGCAGGCGCAGTCGTACCTCGTCGAAGCGCGCACGCGCCTGACGTTCTTCCAAGGCGCCACGCCGCAGCCGGGACCGAGTGACAAGCCGGTGCAGTACGACTCCGCGGGCGCGCTACAGCGACTCGAGAATGAGAATACGCAGCTGTCGGAGTTGCGCCCGGAAGCGACGCTCGATCAGGCTGAGACGCAGCACGCGCAGTCGGTGAACCTTGTCGGGCTCGTCACGCTGTTCATCGCGTCGCTGCTGTTCCTGACGCTCGCGCAGTTCGCGCGTCCAGCAATCCGGCGAGTGTTCGCAGGCGCCGGCGGCCTCGTCGCGGTGGTCGGTGTCGTCCTCTGGGTGATCGTTCTCGTGACCGGCCCGTGATCAAACCGCCCGAGCGCGTCGAGATCGAAGAGGAGGCGGTACGCCGCGAGCGGTTCGCGCGGCTGCTCGCCGTGCTCATCGTCATCGCGACACTCGGCGTTGCCACCGCGGAGTACTTTCACTCGGTCGCCGACCGCTACGCGGACCTCTCCGGCGTCCTCGCGCAGAAGTTGAGCATCGTGCGCCAGGGTCAACTGGTGCGCGCGAGCGACGAGCAGCGCGCCTCCATCGACAACTTCGCGTACGCGGAACAGCAGCGGACCGAGCAGGCCAACGCGTTCCAGGAGTTTTTCGCTCCGAGCGTGCAGAGCGGGTCCGCGCAAGCAACGCTGCTGAACCTTGCTGAGGATCGCTGGTCGACACTCGCCGACCTCACCGGCAGCCTGACTCTGATCAAGTCAGGCGATGCCACGAGCCCAAGCGGCGATCCGCAGTTTCCAACGGTGATCCTGAGTCAGGCCCAAAAGCCTTCCGACATCACCTTCGCGGTCCAGGACGCGATGAACCAGCTGCGCAGCGACTGGCAGGGACGTGCAGGTCTCTTCACCGTCGTGCTCACGCTGTTCGCGGTCGCGACCTACCTCTTCGGTCTCTCGCTGAGTCTCCACGCGAACATCCGGCGGTATCTCACCGGCCTCGGCGTCGTGCTCATGGCTATCGGCGTGCTCGGAGGCGCGGCGCTGTTGTTCCTCACACCGGAGTCACCGAGTGAGCTGTGCGAGGTGACCGCGACGAGCACCAAGGATTGCAACCAGTCGAACGAGAACGTGAAAGCCGCGACGGCCTACGCAGACGGCGTCTACGACCTCAATACGTTCTATACCCAACCGGGGGTGAAGGGATTGCAGGACGCCGACGCTGCGTTCACTGACGCCATCAACGCGCGACCGCGCTTCGCCCAGGCGTACCTCGACCGAGCCCAGGTGCGCTTCCTGCTCGGTTCACCACAGGGTACGGGCGCCACGGCTGCACTCGCGAACAACGACGCGCTGCAGGAGCAGGGGTCCGACCTGCAGCACGCGTATGACCTCGGTCTGCGCGACAAGCTGACGCTGAACGACCTTGCCGCGAATCGGCTCCTGCTCGCGATCACGCAGGGAAATTCCGGCGAGTACTCCGCCGCGGTCGACGATCTCAACGACGCGTTGCAACTGGATCCGAACGATCCCATCCTGTACTTCAACAAAGGCCTCGCACTGATCGGCCAGGGTGATCAGAAGGGTGCGCAGCAGGCGTACCAGGACGCGGTTGCGCACACGGTGTACGCCGACGTCGGTGCGCAGAAGCAGCGCAACGACGCTGCGGCCGAGGAACGCTACGTCGCCGGTGCGCTGACGACGCTCGACCTGCTCGGCGCGCACCGCAACGATTTGAGCCAGCAGGTCGCCTCGATGAAGCAACTCATCGTCAACGGCGTCGAGCATCGTGCTGCTGCGAGCGGCAGCCCCGTCACCATCAAGAACATGGCGATCAGCGTCTTTCCGGGCCAGCTGCAATGGACGGGCGATATCGACAACTACGATCCGACAAAGGCGAACACGTCGACGCAGTGGTACTACCAGGATCCAAACAACCTCGGCTGGTCGGTCGTCCCGTCGATCTCGGGCGTCAACGCACCGGTCTTCGACAACAGCGCAGGGCCGTCCGACGCGTACTTCCTCCTCGTGAACTACGTGAAGGCGACGCAGGGATGCCTGCAGCCCGGCAAGTACAAGGCCGAGGTGTACGTCGACGGCGTGCTCGCGGGCACGGCCACTGCAGACGGCACACAGCCCTCGCTGATGGCCCAGCCGATGCCCGACCTCGGCTTGGCGTTCTGCTCTCCACCCGACTGGAGCCAGGACCAGATGAACTTCCTGCGCGGGTTCTCGAACGGCTTCGCGTCCAAAGACCGCAGCCGTGGCGCCTACTTCTTCGTGCTGCAGAACCCCGAGGAGCCATCCGGTACGGCGGCCGGTGTCCAGGAGGAGCACTGGCGTGACGAGCTTCTGGGCAGCAACGGCCTTGCGTCGAATGCGCTACCGAAGAGCGCCGGCGCGCTCGCACAGACCGACGACACCGCCGATGTCAACAACCTCGGCATCGGGCACGAGGACGATGCCGTCTATTCGTACAGTGGCGGTGAGCTCGAGATCGACACCGCGGTCGCACCGAACGGTTCGATTGTTGCCGCGTTCGTGTTCGCGCCCGACGATCAGTGGAACGGCAAGAACAGTCCCGCGGGCACGATATTCAAGTCGATGGTGTCGACGCAGTGAACGTCAACACCGGTGTCCGCAGCGCGCTCCGGCTGTTTCCGTCAGCCGCTGCGACTCGATCCAGCGCTCCAGCG
>JBHEMA010000191.1:0-11616 GCA_046262795.1 Candidatus Dormibacteria bacterium
GCGAGAGCGATGGCGACGTCGTCTCGACGTACCGCACGCGCATCGACGAGGCCGGCATGCCGGACGACGTGCGCACGGAGGTAGAGCGCGAGCTGTCGCGACTCGAGCGCACGAGTGAGCAGAACCCGGAGCACGGGTGGATCCGCACCTACCTCGACTGGATGCTCGACATCCCGTGGAACGTGCGCTCTGACGACAACTACGACCTACGGGAGGCGCGTCGCATCCTCGACGAAGACCACACCGGTCTCGACGACGTCAAGTCGCGCATCATCGAGTTTCTGGCGGTGCGCAAGCTGCGCCACGAGCGTGGGCTGTCGGTGCTCGGTGGACGCGGATCGGGCGCGATCATCACGCTGGTCGGGCCCCCAGGCGTCGGCAAGACGTCGCTCGGTGAGTCGGTTGCGCGCGCGCTCGGACGCAAGTTCGCTCGCGTGTCGCTCGGCGGAATTTACGACGAGGCCGAGATTCGCGGACACCGCCGCACGTACATCGGCGCGCTGCCGGGTCGCATCGTGCGCGCGCTCAAGGAAGCCGGCACGAAGAACCCGGTGATCATGCTCGACGAGATCGACAAGGTCGGCAGCGACTGGCGCGGTGATCCTTCCGCGGCCCTGCTCGAGGTGCTGGACCCGGCACAGAACAACACGTTCCGGGACCACTATCTCGAGGTCGACCTGGATCTGTCAGACGTGCTCTTCATCCCGACCGCGAACGTCTGGGAGACGATCCCGGCACCGCTGCTCGACCGCATGGAGCTGATCAAGCTCGATGGGTACACGGTCGATGAGAAGCTCGCGATTGCGCGCGACCATCTGCTGCCGCGCCAGATCACACAGGCCGGGCTGCGATCCGACGAGATCACTGTCGACGACGGTGCGATCGACGCTGTCGTCACCGGCTACACGCGCGAGGCGGGTGTGCGCAACCTCGAACGCGAGCTCGGCAAGGTGGCGCGCAAGGTCGCGACGGAGTTTGCGACGGGCGAGCTGCAGCCTCCGGTCACGATCACCCCCGAGTTGGTGCGGCACTTCCTCGGGACGACGAAGTTCGACGACGAGGTCAAGGAGCGGACGGCGGTACCAGGCGTCGCCACGGGTCTGGCCGTGACCGGCACCGGCGGTGACGTGCTGTTCGTCGAGGCGACGGCGGTTGGCGACACGAGCTCGCTGACGCTGACCGGTCAGCTGGGCGACGTCATGAAGGAGTCGGCGCAGATCGCGTTGTCATACGTGCGCTCGCATGCAGCGTCGCTGGGCATCGACCCAGCCGACGTCGAGCGCGGCTTCCACGTGCACGTTCCGGAGGGTGCGATACCCAAGGATGGCCCGTCCGCAGGTGTCACCATGACCACTGCATTGGTGAGCCTGCTTACGGCACGCCCTGTGTGCAGCACTGTCGGCATGACGGGTGAGGTGACGCTCCAAGGGCTGGTGCTGCCAATCGGCGGCGTCAAGCAGAAGGTGCTCGCCGCACACCGCATGGGCCTGAAGGAAGTGATCCTGCCCAAGCGGAACGCGAAGGACCTCGACGACCTCCCGGCAAAGGTGCGCGACGACATGACGTTCCACCTCGCGGCAACTGTCGACGACGTGCTCGCCGTCGCACTGGACGCAACGCAGCTGGCTCAGCAAGCCGCGTAATCCAGCGCGGCTCCTGCCGCCGCGGCGCATCCCCGAGCGGCGACTCAGGAGACAGCCGGGGCGCCGAGCACGACCGGCAGCGCAGACAGGCCTCGCAGCACAAGCCCGTCGCCGTGGTCCCAGCGAAGGTCTCCGTCGGGAACCGCGAGGCGCATGTCGGGGAAACGCTGCAGCAGCGACGTGAGCGCAATGCTCGCCTCCATTCGCGCCAGGCCCGCGCCGAGGCAGAAATGCACGCCGTGGCCGAATGCGAGATGCGGTGCGGGGTCGCGGTCGACGTCGAGGTACTCGGGTCGATCGAAGCGTCGCTCATCGCGATTCGCGGCTGCGAGCGAGATGATCACCTGTCCGTTCTGCGGGATCGTCACGCCGCCGATCTCGACCGGCTGTCTCGCATAGCGAAACGTCGAGTGCGGCACCGGTGCGTCGTAGCGCAGGAACTCCTCGATTGCACGCGCGATGGCGTCGGGGTTTTCACGCAATCGTCTGTGTTGCTCGGGGTGGCGCAGCAGCGCGACGATCGCATTTCCGACGAGGCTCGTGGTCGTGTCGTGTCCGGCGACGACGAGCTGGAAGAGGGTCGAGAGCAGCTCCTGGTTGTTGAGTGAGTCGTTGCCGTCGCGCGCGCGAATCAAGCCGCTGACGAGGTCATCGCCCGGCGCCGCCTGTTTGCTGTCGACGAGCTCGTGCAGTGCCGCGACGACGTCATCGGAGCATGCCTTGGCCGCTGCGTATGCCTCCGGAGTCGGTGTCGGCACGAGCATGCCGGTGAGCCCGCGCCCGAGCCGCGCCCGCTGCGCCTCGTCGACACCGAGCAGCTCACAGATGACGGTGAACGGCAGCGGGAACGCGAAACCGGCGACGAGATTGACCGTGGCGTCGCGGCCCGACTGCGCGAGGGCATCGAGCAGGCTGTCGACGATGGCGTGCACGCGCGGCCGCAGCGCTTCGACGCGGCGACCGTAGAACGCGCTCGAGACGAGCCTGCGCAAGCGCGTGTGGTCAGGCGGATCCACGCTCAGCATGTGGCGCGCGAAGGCGGGCCCGGGCAGTCCCTCGGCGACGATGGCGCCATCCGCTTCGAACGCTGCGTGCATGTCCTTGGAGAGCCGAGGATCGTTCAGCGCCGTGCGTGCTTCGTCGTACCGCACGACCAGCCATGCCTCGTGCCCATCGGCTAGCGTCACGTGATGCACCGCACCGCCGGCGCGCACCTGCGCAAACAGGGGAAACGGGTTGTCGCGATCGTAGGCGCCCCAGCGCTCGAGAGCTTCGAGCGCGGTCACGCCCTTGCCGTGACTGGCGGTAGCATTGCCCGGCAAGCCACAGCGGAGGAACGAACGTGAACGGCGTTGACGTGCTCGGCGTGCAGCTGATCACCTCGTGCAAGCTCGTGGCCGACAAGGCGCGCGAGAGTGAGGCGTTCTGGACGCGCCGCGGCTTCAGTGACGCCTCGCTTCCCGGTTTCATCGCATGGCACAGCGCCCGGATCATAGATTGGGGCGTGAACACGGTGGTCCGCGGCGTGCCCGAGGTGGCAGCGAGCGGCCAATGGCACGACCGCGTTCGCTACGACATGGGTCACGGGGCCGGGCTCACCGCGGCTCAGGCGGATGACACCGCCGCGTCCGTGACGTCGGGTGACGTCATCGAGTACGCCGCTGCACTTCGCGATTCCGTGCGCGCGTGGCTGGATGAGAACGCTGCATCGGACCTCGACGTGGTGCCTGACCTCCGCGCGCGCAACCAGGAGCATCCGATGTACCGCACGGCCGATGCATGGGACGAGATCAAGGCCCTCGAGGGACTGCCCGCGTGGCATTTCCTCACGCGGCCGTGCATCTCGCATATTCGGGTGCACGCCGGCGAGGTCGACACGCTGTTGCAGGTGCTGCACGACTCTGACCAACGCTGACGCTCCCGCCGCTGACGTCGTCGTCATCGGCAGCGGACCCAACGGGCTCGCCGCGGCGGTCGAGCTCGCCCGGCACGGCGCCGCGGTCACGGTGCTCGAGGGCGCGGCGACGCCTGGCGGCGGGACGCGCACCGAGGAGCTGACGCTTCCCGGTTTCAAGCACGACGTCTGCTCGACGGCGCATCCACTCGGTGTCGAATCACCCTTCTTCGCTCGCCTCCCGCTTCGCCAGCACGGGCTGGAGTGGGTGTTTCCACGCGCCTCGGTTGCGCATCCGCTCGACACCGAAGACGCTGTCGTGCTCTATCCGTCCGTCGCCGACACCGCGCAGCAGCTCGGCGACGACGCCGGTGCGTATCGCCGCTTGCTCGCACCGCTCGTCGGAAGCGCGCCACAGCTGCTGCCGGAGCTTCTCGGTCCGCCGCTGCACCTACCGCACCATCCTCTTGCGCTCGCGCGCTTCGGGGTCCGCGCGCTGCTTCCGGCGACGACGCTCGCCCGGCTTGCGTTTCGTGACGAGCGTGCGCGCGCGCTGCTCGCAGGGTGTGCGGCGCATTCGATCCTGCCGCTGTCGCATCCCGTCAGCGGCGCCGTCGGACTCATGTTCCTGCTCACCGCGCACCTCCACCCATGGCCGGTCGCACGCGCGGGATCCGGTTCCATCGCGCGTGCGCTGACCTCGTACCTGCAGTCGCTCGGTGGCGTCGTCACCAACGGTGCAACGGTGACGTCGCTGTCGGATCTCCCCCCGGCGCGCGCGTACGTCTTCGACACGAGCCCGCGTCAGGTCGCAACCATCGCCGAACCGATGCTGCCCTCGCGCTACGTAGAGCGCCTGCATCGGTACCGGTACGGTCCCGGTGTTTTCAAGATGGACTGGGCGCTCGACGCTCCCATCCCGTGGCGTGATCCGCGGTGCCTCGAGGCATCGACCGTCCACGTCGGCGGCACCCTTGGCGAGATCGCCGAAGGAGAAGCCGCCGTATCGCGCGGTGACCATGCGACCTCTCCATACGTGCTACTCGTTCAGCAGACGCTGTTCGATCCGACCCGCGCGCCGGAGGGCAAGCACACCGCGTGGGCGTACTGCCACGTGCCGGCGGGTTCGACGCGCGATCAAACCGATGTCATCGAACGCCAGGTCGAGCGGTTCGCGCCGGGCTTCCGCCAGCGCATCCTGGCGCGGCACGTGATGACGACGGCCGACATCGAGCGCAACAATCCCAACGACGTGGGTGGCGCAATCACGGGTGGTGCTGCCACGCTGGTGCAGATGATCGCGCGGCCGGCTCCGCGAGTGGATCCGTACACGACACCGAATCCACGCGTGTACATATGCTCCGCGGCCACGCCGCCGGGCGGCGGCGTGCACGGCATGTGCGGGTATCACGCGGCACGCAGCGTGCTGCGACGTCTGCACACGCTGGCACGAGCACACCCGCAATGAGCGCGCCGCTCCTCATGATCCCGGGGCCTACACCGGTACAACCCGACGTGCTGGACGCACTCGCCGAGCCCGTGCGCAGCCACACCGGCGCAGAGAACGCCGCGACAATGCTGCGGATCCAGGATGGACTGCGACGGCTCGTCGGCTCGACGAGCGCGCGCGTGTATGTGTTCGCCGGCTCCGGCACGCTGGCGATGGAGGCGGCGCTCGTGAATCACGTCGCCGAGGGCGAGCGTGTCGTCGTCGTCAGCAACGGGTATTTCGGCGACCGATTCGTCGAGATCGCCGGTGCTTTGGGTGTGCACGGCCAGGTGGTGCGCGCGGAGTGGAGGACGGAGGTGACCGCCGACGCCCTGAAAGCGCTCCTCGTACGCGCGCGGCCGTCGGCGGTGTGCATCACGCACGTCGACACCAGCACGGGCGTGCTCGCGAGTTGCGAGCAACTGACACTCGCGGTGCGTGCGGTTGCGCCCGAGACGCTCGTCCTCCTCGACGGCGTGTGTGCCACCGGCGGTATTGAGCAGCGCATGGACGAGTGGGACGTCGACGTCGTCTTCACCGGCGCGCAGAAGGCGCTCGGGGTGCCGCCGGGCCTCGCGCTGCTCGCCGTGTCTGAGCGCGCGCGCAGACGTCGTGCCTCGCTGCCGCACGTGCGCGCCTACTACATCGACCTGCAGCGATGGGACGCGTCGGTTGACGACCCGCGCGTGTACTTCTCGACGCACGCGACCTCGCTGCTGCGCGCATTGGAACAGTCACTCACCGACATCGACGCCGAGGGCCTCGAGCACCGGTTCGCGCGCCATGAAACCGTCGCGGAGTCGCTGCGTCACGGCATGGGCGAGCTCGGTTTCACGCCGTTCACCGAGCGGCGCTCGCTGGCGCCGACTCTGAGCGTCCTGCGCGCACCGGACGGCGTCGACGAAGCGCGTTTCAGGCGGCGCATGGCGGATCGCGGCGTGATCGTCGCCGGTTGCATCGGTCCATGGGCCGGCCGCGGCATTCGCGTCGGCCACATGGGCGCTGTGGGCGAGGTCGAGGTGGCGCGAACGATCGAGGCTGCACAGGCCGCCTTCACCGAGAGCTGAACCCGCTAGTGCGGGTATCATGTTCAGCGACATGGCCACTATCACATCGCGCCCATGACGCACGCCGGCACACACCAGTGCCTTCTCGACGTGGCGATTGACGAGGCGGAGCCACTGGCGCGCCGCCTGCGCGAGCGTGGGCATACCGTGGCCGTCGCGGAGTCGTGCACGGGCGGTGCGCTCGCGGCGCTGCTGACGTCGGTGCCCGACGCCTCTGAGTTCTTCCGCGGGGGCATCGTCGCCTACCAGACGGCCGCAAAGGAGGCGCTGCTTGGAGTGCATCGCAGCACGATCGACGCGGACGGCACGGTGAGCGCCGACGCCGCGAAGGAGATGGCACGCGGCGCGCGCGATGTGCTCGGTGCGGACGTCGGCATCGGCATCACTGGTGTCGTGGGCAAGGCGACCGAAGGCAAACCGCCCGGGCTGGTGTACGCGGCAGTCGCCGATGGCGCTGCCGAGCACGTTGCCGAGCTCAAGAGTGACGGCTCCCCCGAACAGATACGCGCGGATGCTGTGCGTGCTGCGCTGCGACTCGCCGAAGGCACGCAGTGACTCAATCGACCACCACGAGGAGCGAACGATGAACGCGATCACAGTGCTCAAGGACGATCACAAGCGCATCAAGGAGTTGTTCCGCCGCTACGAGCGGCTCGGCAACGGCGCGCGCAAGAGCAAGCAACGTCTCGTCGAGCAGATGACGCGCGAGCTCGCGGAGCATTCGTCGATCGAGGAGACCGTGTTCTACCCCGAGTGTCGCAGCCGCGTTCCCGACGCCGACGGCGATGTGCTCGAGAGCCTCGAAGAACATCACATCGTCAAGTGGACGCTCGACGAGCTCTCGAAGTCCACGCCGGCGGACGAGCGCTACGACGCAAAGGTGCGCGTGCTCATGGAGAACGTTCGTCATCACATCGACGAGGAGGAGCACGAGCTGTTCCCCGAGGTTGCACGGCAGCTCACCCGCCGAGAGCTGAGCGAGATCGGCGAGTCACTGCAGGCGGCGCGCGCAATCGCGCCGACGCGGCCGCATCCGCGCGCGCCCGACGAGCCGCCCGGCAATCTGGTCGCCACAATCGCATCGACGCCGCTCGACATCGCTCGCGATCGCGTCGAGGCGGCCGTGGGAGCCCTGACCGGCAGCGAACGCTAGAGTTCGTTCGCTGTGGACCTGACGCTCACCGAATCGGAGCGCGCCTTTCGCGACGAGGTCCGCGCGTGGCTGCGCGACCACCATCCTGGAGCAGCGCCGCCACGCGGCGACGAGCGCATCGAGTTTCTCGTGCAGTGGCAGCGAACGCTGCATGAGGCGGGCTATGCCGGTGTGTCGTGGCCGCGCGAGCACGGCGGCCGTGGCGCCACGCTCATGGAACAGGCGATCTTCAACGAGGAGATGGTCCGCGCCCAGGCGCCACCGCCCGCCAACGTGATCGGGCTTGTCATGGGTGGGCCGGTTGTCATCACGCATGGCACCGCGGAGCAGCGGGCACGGTTGCTCGCGCCGATCCTCAGTGCGGCGGAGATCTGGTGCCAGGGCTTCAGTGAGCCGAACGCCGGCAGCGACCTTGCAGCACTGGGGACGCGTGCGGAACGAGTCGACGGTGGCTGGCGTGTGCACGGCCAGAAGGTGTGGACGTCGTACGCGCACCGCGCCACGTGGTGCATGCTGCTCGCGCGCAGCGGCGACGAGCCGCGCTACCGCAATCTCAGCTTCTTCATCTGCAACATGCAGCAAGACGGTGTCGAGGTGCGGCCGTTGCGTCAGGCGACGGGCGAGTCGGAGTTCAACGAGGTCTTCTTCAACGGCGCGTTCGTCCCCGACGAGAACGTGATCGGTGGCGTCGGTGACGGATGGAGCGTCGCCATCACCACGCTGATGTTCGAGCGTGCGGGACTTGCCGCGGCGTCTGCGCTTTCAATCCAATTGGAGCTGGCGGATCTTGCCCAGCTGCTGCGCAAGCACCGTCGTGACGGCGATCCCGTCATGCGGCGCCGCTACGCCGAGCTGGTCGTCGCGACTGAGACGCTGCGGTTGAACGGGTACCGCGGTCTGTCGCAGGTGATGGCGACCGGCGTGCCTGGGCCAGAAGGATCGATGGCGAAGATCCAGTGGGCCGACATCAACCAACGCGTCGGTGAGCTTGCCCTCGACGTGCTCGGCGGCGATGCCCTGCGCGACGATTCCCTCTGGACTCATCGCGCGCTGCGCGCTCGTGCCAACTCGATCGAGGGCGGGACCACGGAGATTCAACGCAACATCCTCGCCGAGCGTGTGCTCATGCTGCCGCGGTCGAGGTAACGCGGTGCGATTCGACCTGTCTGACGAGCAGCGCGGGATTCGCGACGCCGTACGCGCGCTGGCGCGCGAGCGGTACGACGCGCAGACGGTGCGCCGCCAGATGGACGGCGGCGACGACGGTGAGCGCTTGTGGCGCGAGCTCGTGCGCGCCGGCTGGCCGAGGCTCGCCGTCTCGTCGGAACACGACGGTCAGGGTCTCGGCATGGTGGAGGTTGCGCTCGTGTGCGAGGAGCTGGGCGGCGTGCTCGCACCCGCGACCTTTCTCGGCAATGCCGCTGCGGCGTGCGCCGTGGAGTACGCGGGTGGCGCGGAGCACCACTCGCGGTGGTTACCGGGTTTCGTATCGGGCGAGTCGCGTGGTGCAATCGGCATGCGCGACGGCGTTGGTGGGGCGCTTGCGATCGATGCCGACGGCGCGGCGGCGCTGATCGTTGCAGGGGACGACTCCGTCACGCTGGCTCCCGCGACGGCGTACACGCTCGAGCCACTCGACGGTGTCGACGTGACGCGACGCCTCGCGCGTGTCAGCGCGATCACGTACGAGGAACGGCTCGACGGCAACCTTGGTGGCGTGCTCGATCGCATCGAGGTGATGCTTGCGGCGGAGCTGGTCGGCGTGGCGCAGCGCGCGCTTGATCTCGCGCTGACGCACGCGAAGACTCGTGAACAGTTCGGCCGGTTGATCGGCGCGTATCAGGCGGTCTCACACCGATGCGCCGACATGCTCGTCGCCGTGGAGAGCGCGCGCTCAGCGGTGCTCAGTGCGGCGTGGATCGCGGACCACGATGGCGGTCAGCTGCCGTTTGCCGCGTCCGTCGCCAAGGTGAGCGCGGCCAACGCTGCGTGGCAGTGCGCCGCCGGCGCTTTGCAGATCCACGGCGGCATCGGTTTCACCTGGGAGCACGACTGTCACCTGCTGCTTCGGCGCGCGGCGGCCTCGTCGCGGCTGCTCCGAAGCGTGGACTGGCATCTCGATCGGGTGGCGTCGCTGCGCGGCCTCGAGCGCACGGTTCCCTGATTGCCCCATTGCTCACGCCGGCGTGACGGCCGCCGCGGCTGCCACCATCACCGCCGACGGAGTGTTCAAGGACATGCACAGCCGGGCGCGGGCGCTGCACCAGCGTCTTCGCCGCCGCTCACCTGAGGAGGACGACGATGCACCACAACCATGACGTGCTCGATGCCATGCGCGAGCCGGTCGCGCAGCTGCGACAGGCGATCCCCGGTGTGTTCAAGGCGTACGCCGACATGCACCACAGCGTCGTCACCGACGGCGCGCTGAGCGCGAAGGTCAAGGAGCTCATCGCGCTTGCCATCTCTGTCACCGAGGGGTGCGACGGTTGCATCGCGTCGCACGCGCGCGGACTCGTGCGGCACGGCGCCACGGTTGAAGAGGTAGCCGAGGCGATCGGTGTCACGATCCTCATGAACGGCGGCCCCGCTACCGTGTACGGACCGCGCGCGTTCGAGGCCTTCACCGAGTTTGCCGCCAATCCGAAGCGCTAGGAGATGCCCCTGCGCTGACGTACTCTCGGCCGATGTCGAGATTCCGTCGAGCCTCGCTCGGTGACGACTTCGGCTACACACCCGGTGAGCAGCCGGATGCCGCGGCCTGGCTGAAGCTCAACACCAACGAGGCGCCGCTCGGTCCATCGCCGCGTGTCGCCGACGCTCTCCGTGACGCGGCGGCGGAACTGCGGCTGTATCCGGACCCTGGCGGCGAGCCGCTGCGGAGCGCGATCGCACGCCATCACGCGGTCGACGTGCGCCAGGTGTTCATTGCCAACGGTGGCGACCAGGTGCTCGACTGTTGCTGTCGCGCCTTTATCGAACCGGGAGCCAGGCTGCTGCACACGTCACCGACCTACTCGCTGTTTCCCGTGCTCGCTCGGATGTTCTCGGCGCGCGATGACCCGATGGGACTGTTGCCGGACGGTGCGCTACCGCTTGGCTTCGCGTCGCGCCGTGCGCCCTTGCGATTCGTCGTCAATCCCAACTCGCCCACCGGCAGGTGGATCGAACCCGAAGAGCTCCAGCGTGCGCTCTCCGATGTGCAGGGAGTCGTCGTCATCGATGAGGCATACGCCGACTTCGCACCTGAGTCGTGCATCCCGCTGCTTGATCGCCACGACAACTGGATCGTGTTGCGCAGCTTCTCGAAGGGGTACGCGCTTGCGGGGTTGCGCGTCGGATATGCCGTCGCGAACGCAGCCTTGATCGACGATCTGCTGGCGGTGAAGGATTCATATCCCGTCGATCGCTGCGCGATTGCAGGTGCCCGGGCGGCGCTCGAGGACCGCGAGCACCACGCGCGCATCGTCGAGACTGTCCGCGTTCAACGCGAGCGCCTCTGCAGCGCGCTGCGCGACATGGGATGGGACGTGATGCCGTCGGAGGCGAACTTCGTCTTTACCGAGCCGCCGTCTCCCGTGCGCGCAGTGGATGTGGCCGCGCGATTGCGCGAGCAGCGCATCCTCGTGCGTCACTTCACGTCGCCACCGCTCGACACCCGGCTTCGCATCTCCATCGGTGATGCAGACGAGGTCGACCGCTTGCTGCAAGCGTTGCGCGCATGACCGAGCTCGAGCTTGCGCTGCGCCTTGCCGATACCGCCGATGCGATCACGCTGGCGCGATTTCGCGCCACGGATCTCGACGTTCGCACCAAGTCCGACGGATCTCCGGTGTCCGACGCGGACTCGCGCACGGAGGAGGCGTTGCGCGCGATCCTGCAACGCGAACGACCCGAGCACGCGATCGTCGGCGAGGAGATGCCGCCGGTTGGCGACGCACCCTGGCGCTGGTACCTCGACCCGGTCGATGGCACGGTCAATTACGTGCGCGGCGTCCCAGTGTGGGGAACGCTCATCGCGCTGCACCATGACGACGAACCGGTGTGCGCGGTCGTTTCGGCGCCGGCACTGCACCGCCGCTGGTGGGCGCAGCGGGGCGCCGGCGCCTTCACGAACGGCGATCAACGACTCCACGTGTCGCGTACGCGCCGCCTTGCCGACGCATATATCTCCACCACGGACATCGGCGACCTGTGGAACCGAGGCTTCGGCAGCGGGTTCGAAGCCGTTGCCATGTCCTCGGGTCGCCGGCGCGCTTTCGGCGACTTCTGGCAGCACATGCTCGTGGCCGAGGGTGCCATCGACGTTGCGATCGAGGCCGTCGTCCGGCCGTGGGACCTGGCCGCGCCCCAGCTGATCGTCGAAGAGGCAG
>JBHEMA010000192.1:0-3307 GCA_046262795.1 Candidatus Dormibacteria bacterium
CTGAGAGAGTGCGATTGCGTCGTGGCCGAGGACACGCGTCACACACGGCGGCTGCTCACGGCGCACGGCATCGCCCGACCCCTTGTGTCGCTCCCTGCCTACGACGAGCGCCGACGGTTGCCCCACCTTGTGGCCCGATTGGACGCCGGCGAGACGCTCGCACTGTGCACCGACGCGGGGACGCCGGCGTTGAGCGACCCTGGAAGCCGCCTCGTCCGCGCCGCACGCGAGCGCGGGCATCGAATCGTGCCCGTACCGGGGCCGTCAGCGCTGACCGCGGCGCTGTCGTCCGCTGGTGTCGCGGCCGACACGTTCTGCTTCCTCGGGTTCCTCCCGCGCACACCGGGACGGCTGACGAGCACGGTCGAACACGCGCTGGTGCAGCGCCGTACGCTTGCGTTCTTCGAGTCGCCGCTGCGAATCGCCAAGACGCTGCGAATGCTGAGCGCCGTCGTCGGCGACCGCGAGGTGGTCGTCGCGCGAGAGTTGACCAAAGTGCACGAGTCCTTTCACGTCGGAACCGCCGCCGAGCTGGCGTTGCAGTTCACAGAGCGGCCGCCACGCGGGGAGTGCACCGTGCTCGTCGCGGCGTGACGCCGGCATCGTTCATCGACACGCACTGCCATCTGACGCTGCTCGAGGATCGCGGCGTGCTGGACGAGGCGATGGAGAGCGCACGCAGCGCGGGCGTCGAGACGATGGTGACGATCGGCGTCGACCTTGGCGACAGTGATCGCAACCGCGCCATCGCCGAGCGTCATGACTCCGTGTGGTTCGCAGTGGGGTGGGACCCGCAGCAAACCAGGCCTCCCGATGCGGGCGAGCTCTGTGCGCTCGCCGAGCTGTTGCGTCATCCGCGCGCGGTGGCGGTGGGCGAGGTGGGACTGGATTGCTTCTTCCGTCCCGGATACCACGACACGGCGCTCGATGTGCAGCAGCGCTCGTTGCGCACCATGCTCGAGCTTGCAGCCGAGGCGGAGAAGCCCGTCGTCATCCACGACCGCGATGCGCACGAGGAGATTCTCGATGCGCTGGCGGACGTTCCCGGCGTTCGTGGTGTGATGCACTGCTTCACCGCGGGCGCGGCGCACATGCGCCGCTGCGTGGAGCGTGGTTTTGCGGTGTCGTTCTCGGGCATCGTCACCTTCCCGCGCAGCGAGGACGTTCAGGACGCGGCGCGGCAGGCGCCGGACGACATGTTCGTCGTCGAGACGGACGCGCCGTTTCTCACGCCTGTTCCGCACCGCGGGACGGTCAATATGCCGGCGCGCATTGTCGACACCGCGCGGCGCGTCGCGTCGCTGCGCGACGACACAGTCGAGTCCGTCGCCGCGTTGACGAGCGCAAACGCGCGCCGGATCTTCGGTCTTGACGCGCACTGAGCTCGACCTCACCAACCCCGCCACGGTGCGCGCGGTCGCACGACGCGTCGGCATGCACCAGAGCCGCCGGCTCGGACAGCACTTTCTCGTGGACCGCGCGGTGCTCGAGGCCGTCGTCGACGCGCTGCAACCGGCAGGAAGCGATGAGGTGCTCGAGATCGGCTGCGGCATCGGAACGCTGACGGGTGCTCTCGCCGCACGAGTGCGGCGCGTCATCGCCATCGATGTCGACGTGCGTTGCATCGCCGCCGCGCAGATCACCCAACGACACCGCAGCAACGTCACCGTGCTCGAGCAGGATGTGACGCGGGTTGACGCGGCAGCGCTCGGCGTGGCGCCGACATGGCTCGCCGCGGGCAACCTGCCATACCACCTCACCGGCCCCATCCTCAGCCGGCTTTTCGAGGGACCGGCGCCACCTCGACGGGGTGTCTTTCTGGTGCAGCGCGAGGTCGCCGCGCGGCTCGCCGCCGAACATGGCGAGTGGAGCCTTGCCACGGTCGCGCTCCGCAGCATTGCCACGATCGAGCGCGTTCGCGACGTGCCGCCGTCGGCATTTCAACCGCCACCGGCCGTCGACTCCGCCGTCGTCCGTCTGCAACCGCGAGCCGAGCTCACGCCGGCTGAACGCAGTGCGGTGATCCGACTGGCCCGCCGTGTCTTCCAGCAGCGGCGCAAGACGATCCGCCACGGCATCGCGCATGCGCTCGGCGGCGAGCAGGCGGCGGCGCGAGCGGCGCTCGAGGCAGCGACGATCGACAGCCGAAGGCGGCCGGGTACCCTTGACCTCGATGAATGGCGGCGCCTGGCCGGGGCGGTCGCGGGCGTAGGAGAGACGGGGCGTGAGTGACGTCGAGGCACAACCGACCCCGCTGCATGCGTCGCGGCCTGCAGTGCCCCCGCGCCCGGAGGACCGCGACGGCTTCGTCGCCGTGCTGCGCCGGCGCGACTTCCGTTACTTGTGGGGTGCGCAGGCGGCGTCGCAGCTGGGCGACAAGTTTCTCGTTTTCACGCTGCTCATCTTCATGTACACGATCACACAGCGCGCCTCATTGCAGTCGGTGCTGATGATCGCGTACACGCTGCCGAGCGTCATCCTGAGTGCACCGGCCGGTGTGTACGCCGACCGTCACGACAAACGCACGCTGATGATCGCGTGCAACGCAGTGCGCGGCGCGCTCATCCTGCTCATTCCCGCGGCTCAGTACGTGCCCGGCCTGCAGGGGCAGGCGTGGCCGCTCATCATCATCATGCTGCTCTTCAGCTCCGTCGGACAGCTCTTCGCGCCGGCGGAGGCCGCGAGCATCCCCTCGCTGGTGCTGCGCAGTCAGATCACGGAAGCGACGTCGCTGTTCATGACCACGGTAATCCTGACGCTCGTGCTCGGCGTGCCCGCGGCAACGCTCGCCATCGCCTTCGCGGGTAGTCACGCGCCCTTCTACATCGCGGCCGCGCTTTTCGGCGTGGCCGCAGTATCTGTGTGGCGTGTGACTGCGAGACTGCGCACGGTCAAACGCGACGACGCGCCCGCACCAAGTCTGCTACGCGAGCTCCGGGAAGGGCTCGCGATCCTCCGCGCCAACCCTGCGCTCCGTCTGGGTCTGTATCAGCTGGCGCTCTCGCTGGTCGTCGTCTTCACCGTGTTCACGCTCGGCCCGGTCTACCTGGTGAAGGTGCTGCACCGCTCGGATCAGGACACGTACTTCGTGCTGGTGCCGGCGACGATCGGCCTGGTCGGCACCGCGGCGCTCTTGGGACAGCGCCCGACGTTTTCACGGGCGGCGACTCTCGTCGTCTCGGTGCTCACCGCCGGCGCAGCCCTGACCGTGATGGGCGTCGTGCCCGGCCTGCTCAACGGCGCAGGCCTCGGCGGTGTGGTGACGCCGCTCGCTGTCGCACTTGCGCTCGTCTTCGGGGGCGCGCTC
>JBHEMA010000193.1:0-4077 GCA_046262795.1 Candidatus Dormibacteria bacterium
CTTCAATGCCGACGCGATGCGACATGCAGCGTCTGATCCCGACCTCATCGCGACCGACATTGCCGAGCACCTCGTGCAACGCGGCGTGCCGTTTCGACGCGCGCACGAAATTGTGGGCGGCATGGTAGCGACCACTCGGCAGACGGGCCGCACGCTCGCCGACGTGTCGCTGGAGGAGTGGCGCGAGGTCGCGCCGCACGCGGATGCGACGCTGCTGTCCCTGATGGACCCGACGACGGCACTGGAGCGTCGCGCCACCGCAGGTGGTCCTGGTGCCGCCTCGGGCGCCGCGCAGATCCGCGACGCGACAGCGCGCATCGAGCAGACACGCGAAACTCTCCGTCGCGAAGCGAGATAGACGGAGCAGTCCGTCGCGAAGCGACAGCGGCGCGCTTCAGCGCGCCGAGGGAGGGGTGAGAAGCGGCAGTGCCGGTACGGCAGTGCCGCTTCAAAGGGGAGGGATCTGCCCTCCCCTGTAGATTGAGTCGCGTGAGCACGCGCCCCGTATTGATCGTCGGCGACGTGCAAGGAGATGTCGAGCGACTCGAAGAGGCGCTCGAGCCTTATCCCGAAGAGGAGGTCGACACCGTCTTCCTGGGCGACTTCTTCCAGGGCGGGCGGCCAGGCGCGGGCGGCGGTGCAGCAGCGGCTCGCCTCGCACGCCGGCGGCGCAACGCACGATCTGTTCTCGGCAACCACGATCTCTTTCTGCTGGCCGTCCTCGAACGCCAGCGCGGAGTCGCCGAACTGCAGGCGTGGCAGACACGCAGCGGCATCAGCGTCGAGGAGCTGTGGTTGAGCCGGCGGGGTGACTGGGCGGATCTGCGCGCCGTCGCCGAGGACGCGTCACTCGAGTCGTGGTTGCGCGAGCTGCCGCTCATGTTCATGCTCGACGACGGCACGCTGGCGCAGCACACCGACGACGATCGCTACGTCGAGCTCGGTAGCAGCGTTGAGGACGTCAACGCCGCAGCGCGTCGTGCGCTGCAGCAACCCGGTGGCGTGCTGCACATCCTGCGCTACACGATCGGCCGGCACGCGTTCGCGGACTCATCGCGACTCGAGCGGTACCTGCACCATTTCGACGCCCGGCGCCTGATCCACGGTCACACGCCGCACGGTGCTGACGAACCTGTTGCGTCACACGGGGGCCGCGTCGTCAGCTACGACGGCCGCTTCTCACGCTTCTGGTCCATGGATGCCGGCGACACGACGGGGCCGGTCGGTGCCACGGTCGCGTTGCTCCCGCCGCTGCAGCACGACGATGTCGCCGCCAAGCGCGTCGACGCTTCCCGACGCTGAGTCGTTCAACATGCGAGTGATCTCAGAGGCCTCGAGCGGCCTCGCGAAGTGATATCCCTGCGCGAGGCTGCATCCCAGTGCGAGCAGACGGTCGGCCTGCGCAGGCTGCTCGACACCTTCGGCGATGAGGCCGAGGTTGAGGGTCTTGCCCATGCGGATGATCGCCTGCGCAAACGCCGCGCGGCGGGGGTCGTCCACGACGTGATCGACGAATGCCTTATCGATCTTGAGGATGTCGATGGGCAGCTCCTGCAGCACCGCGAGCGAGGAGTATCCCGTGCCGAAGTCGTCGATGGATAGATGCACGCCGAGCGCTTTCAGCTCGTGCAAGCGAGCGTTCGCCTCTTCCGGATCCTCGACCATGAAACTCTCGGTGATCTCGAGAACGAGACGCGACGGATGCAGACCGGTCTCGCTCAGCACTCGCCACACGTCGGCGACGAAGCGGTGGTTGCGCAGCTGCCGGGGCGACACGTTGACGCTCACAGAGAACGCGGTCTGATCGGGGAACGCCATCTGCCACTGCTGGCACTGACGGCACGCCTCCCTCAACACCTGCAGCCCGACCTCGTCGATGAGACCGGTCTCCTCGGCCACGCCGATGAACTCCGAAGGCATGACGAGGCCCCACCGTGGATGGTTCCAGCGCACCAGCGCCTCGACTCCGACGGGGGAGCCGGTGGCGATATCGACGACCGGTTGATAGCGCAAGGTGAGCTCATCAGCCGCGAGCGCGCGCTCGAGATCGGTCTTCACCTCCAGGCGGCGTGTGACCACCTCCTGCATGCCGGGTTCGAACACCTCGAAGCCGCCCTTACCGTGCGTCTTCGCGCGATACATGGCGACGTCCGCCCGGCGCAACAGCTCCTCAGCGCCGATGTCGCGTGCCGTTGTCGTCGCGACGCCGACGCTGGCGTGGAGGGCAACCTCCCTGCCGGCGATGGCGAAGTGCGGACGAAGCGCACCGACGATGCGCTCGGCAACACTTATGACACTGAGCGCATCTTCGGTTTCTTCGAGCAATACCGCGAACTCATCGCCACCGAAGCGCGCCGCGGTGTCGGACGGCCGTAACACGTCGAGAAGACGCTTGCTCACCTCGGCCAGCAGGTCGTCACCCGCCTTGTGACCAAGCGTGTCGTTGACGATCTTGAAGTCGTCGAGGTCGAGGAAGATCACAGCGAGTGCGTCGTGGTGATCGTCGCGCCGTGTGAGCGCATGCTGGAGACGGTCGGTGAACAGCGCGCGGTTGGCCAGCCCGGTCAGCGGGTCGTGAAACGCTTGGTGCTCGAGGCGGTTGCCGAGGCGCGTGTTCTGGACGGAGACGCTCGCCTGCGCCGCGAAGGTCTCGAGCAGCGTCAGGTCGTCGGCGTCGAAAACACTGATGTCACTGAGGCGGTTACCGACGAGCAGGAGCCCCAGCAGCACGCCGTCGCTCTGCAGCAACGTGCCGATCGCGTTGCGCACCTCATGGTGCCGCAGCCAGTCCTGCAGTTCGTCCTCGAGCCGCGGCGGCACCGCCATGAACCCGCGCTGGTCGTCGGCGACTCGGGGAAGGAATGCATCGAGGAAGTCCAGATCGAGCGGTTGGCTTGATTCCGTGCTCACGCCGCGTCGCACCGCGATGGTGTATGCGGTGTCCGAGCCCGTCGCGGCTGGAAGCAGCGTGATCTTCGCAACCTCGTCGCGAAACACCTGGCACAGCTGCCGCAGCAGTTCGCCGATAGCGGCATCGTGGCCGGTCACTCGCTGCAGCAGGTCGCTCGACTGATAGAGGTATTGCAGGTGCTGACGTTTCTGATACTCACGCGTGTACAGCACATACGCCGCCGACATCGTGAGGACGGGCAGCAACAGCAGCAGCATCTCGGTGACATTGCGGGTCACGCATGCGACGACCTCGAGCCCGAGGCTTGCATTGGCGATCGATCCACCGAACGTGAACAGCGACGGCAGCAGCCACTGCCGTTTCTTGATCTGCTCTTCGGCGATGCTGATGACGATGGAGCTGAGCGCGAAGCCGATGCCGGCGACGGGGAGGGTCATCAGCAGCACGCCGAGCCATGTGATCGGATTCCCGATGTCGTGCACCGGCAGCGCGAGATGAAAGAGGATAAGCGCAGCCTCGGTCTCGAGCGCAAATGAAGCGAGGTTGAACGCGAGCTTGATCGGCGGCTGGCGGCGAACGAGGCCGAGTCCGATCGCTGCGCCGACGACGCGTGCCAAGAGGAGCTCGTCCGGCGACAGGAAGAAGAGACCGATGACGAGCGGGATCTCGCTCAGCGAGTACGACTGCGCGTTGCGCCGGAAGTGAATGTGGACTCGAAATGCTGACTCGACGCAGAAGAGACCCGCGAGCGCGAGCATCGGGGCGTGCAATGCGCCGCTCGTTTGCGGGACACGCGCGACGCCGACGACGTAGAGAATGCCCGCAGCGACAGCCAGCGCCCCGTTGTACAGCCAGACGTTGGCCGTCATGCTGCGAGCGCGCAGAGGGGACCCGACGGTGAATCGGGTCCCCTGCGTATGTAGGAGGCGTCGTAGCCTTGCGGCGTTAGACGTAGCCATCGCCGACGGTTACATCAGCCCCAGTCCGCGCCTGACCACCCCGCGCCGCTCCACGAGGCGCCGGACCACGATGCGCCGGACCACGACGCGCCGCTCCACGATGCGCCGGACCACGAGGCACCGGACCAGGACGCGCCGCTCCAGGACGCACCACTCCAGGACGCGCCGCTCCACGAGGCACCGGACCACGAGGCACCGGACCAGGAG
>JBHEMA010000194.1:0-3019 GCA_046262795.1 Candidatus Dormibacteria bacterium
GGCCAGCGCGCCGACCGCCGCAGCGCTCAACGCGATCGACACCATGCTGCGGTAGTGCACGACGAACTGCACCAGCGTGGCACCGATGAACGCAAGGAACACGCTGCGGGAACCCTGCAAGAACACGGCGATCGCGGTGACGGCGTACAAGGCGATCAGGTAGCGCCGCCACCGGTCCCGTTCGCCGGACAGCAACCGGGCAGCGATGATCATCGCGCCGATCGAGAGCGCAATGCCGTACTCCTGCGGGCTCGTCAACGTCGAGAACGGTCGGATGCGGAAACCCGGCAGGAAGATCGCCGCGCCCTGCCCGCTGACTCCCACCCAGGTCAGCTCGAACGGCAAGAAGCCTACGAACGTGTGGTAGAGCCCCTCGCCCACGATCACGATGTTCATCGTGAACACGGTCCGCAACACCAGATCATGTTGCTTCGCACTCAGCCGCCAGCCGACAAAGAACCACAGCAACGGCGTGATGATGAACATCGCGCCCTGCGCGGCCACCAGCGCGCTCTTGCCCTGCAGCGGATTCACGATCTCCGCGATGGTCCACAGCATCAGGAACACCGCCATCGACCACAGCAGTGTTCGCCGGCGACCAGGACCCTGACGCAATGCAAGCAGGATCAGGATCGCGCCGATCGGACTGATCAGCAGCAGCGGGTCGTACGGCGACCAGCCGGCGAACGGAATGATCAGCCGGCGCATGAAGCCGAGAACGGCAAGCCAGCCGACCAGCGTGACGAGGGCGATCTCGGTCGACGACAACGCTACGACAGCCAGGATCACGAGCCCCAGCACGCCCATCACGCCACGGGCGATCAGCGAGTTGCCGCCGGCGAGAACTGACAAGCCGGCGCCGATGATCGCGACGACGAGGATCGCCGCTCGGCTGCTGCCGCCGCCGGAGGATCGTCCCCGTCGCGACGAGAAGAGCGCGAACGCCATCGACGCTAGGACCGGACGCGCGGCCGGTAGGCGCGATAGCTCTCGCTGAGAAGCTCACTGCTGACAGCCACGCCGGTGAGGACGACGCCGACGAGGTTACCGCCGGCACGACGGACCTGAGCGGCAGCCTTTCGCGCCTGTTCCTTCGTCGCCCGGCCGGCACGGAGCACGAGGATCACGGCATCGACCTCATTGACGAGCGAGGAAACCTCGCCGGCCAGCAGGATCGGTGCCGAGTCGATGATGACCCGCACATCCGTGCCGCCGTCGCTGTCGCCGTCTCCGTCACCGTCCGCGTCCTTCGACGTGCCGCGTCCGAATGCAGTGCGCAGCGTGCTGAGCCGGCGCTTGGTCTGCGAGCCGGTGAGGAAGTGGTCCGGTCGCGCGCCACCGCCACCGGCGGCGACGAAACCGACAGTGGGGAACGGCCGATGGGTCACCTCACCCGCGCGCATGGTGCCGCTGACGAGCTCGGCGAACCCCGGTGCGCGATCGACGCCGAAGACCTCATGCAAGCTCGGTCGACGAAGGTCGGCGTCGACGATCAACGCCCAGCGCTGACTGTCCCCGTAGGCGTAGGCGAGGTTGGCCACCGTCGACGACTTGCCGTCCGCGCCCACCGGGCTCGTCACCAACACCGTGCGGGCCTTGTGCACCTTGGCGACGGTGTCGAGGTTGCTGCGCAACGTGCGGTAGGCCTCCGCAAACGCCGAGAACGGGTCGCGTGGCGGCAGCATGGTCTTGTGCCGCCGACGCGCTGCGGGGATGACACCGATGACGTCGGCACCAGTCTCCTTCTCCGCATCGGCGATCGTGTCGATCCGGCGGCGCAGCGACTCGAGCAGTAACGCGGCAGCGACCGCGAGTGGCACACCGATCAGCAGACCGAAGATCGCGCTGCGAACCACTGAACCCGCGCCGGTCCGCGTCACGCTGTCGGCCGGTTTCGTGACTTCGCCGAAGCCGGAGGCGAGCGCGGCCTGGTTGGCCAGGTCACGGACCTGCGATCGGTAGAGCACCAGGTCGGACAATGCGGACGCTTGCTCACTCTGCAGCTCGATGTACTGCGGCGTTCCCCTTCGCGACGCCGCCAGCTGCGCGTTGATGGTGTTGAGCCGCGCCTGCGTCGAGGCGATCTGCCGGCTGAGGTCATGCTCCGCTGCCTGCAGGTCGGCCTTGGCCTGCTGTCGCCGGATGTCGATGTAACTCTCCGCGAACGCGTTGGCGAGCTCGCGTGCTTCCTGAGGGACGGCTGCCTTCGCGAAGATCACGAGGATTGCCGTCTTCGGGATCCCCTGCGCAGTGATGTGCGAGACCACGTCTTTCGGTTGCGCAGCGAGGTTCAGCCGGTTGATCACTTCAGTTGCGACCGGGGTGCTTGTCACCAGCACCGCCTCGGTGCCGAGATCGGTCTGCTCCTGGAACGGCGTCAGCGTGTTCTGGATCGCCGTCGATCCCGGCGCCGCCGGACGCACGCGGACCACAACGTCGGCCTGGTACTGCGGGGCGGCCAGGCCGGTCAGCACGATCGCGGCGCCCGTGCTGATGAGGATGACCAGCACGATCAGCGCGATGTGCGATCGCAGGATGCGGAGGTAGTCGGCGAAGCTCACGTCGACGTACGCCAGCGCCGCGTCATGGTCCATCGATCCTATGGCCGGGTTCCAGCGAAACGGGGATCTTCGACGATTGCGTGCTTTGCGTGTTTCGGTTCCGATTCGCCTGACGCGCCAAATGAACCCACCTAGACTTCGCGACGTGACGACCTCGCACGTCGACGCGCAGCACGCAGCGCTCCCACGCGACCAGGTCGAGGCCTATCACCGCGACGGATTCCTGCTGATTCCCCGCTTCCTCGACAGCGCAGAGCTGGAGCGGTTGCGGGCGGCCTACGAGAGCAGCTCCGTGCAGCGGGCGTTGCGCCGGGCCAAAGGCAGCGGGCCCTTCTTCGAGATCACCGTCCTCGACGACATCTTCAAGGAGTACGCCGCGCACCCACGGCTGACGCCGTTGCTCATCCAGCTCCTCGGTGCGGGCGTCGAGCTCCAGCACTCGAAGTTCACGTCGAAGC
>JBHEMA010000195.1:0-5954 GCA_046262795.1 Candidatus Dormibacteria bacterium
GGGGTCCTCGACTTCTCGAACGCGGCGTAGAAGATAAGTCGCGCCCAGGGGTGGGTTGCTACGCTGTTCCGGTGTCGACGACCGTCGCTCCCGCTCCGGTCAAGAGTCCTGAAAAGCGTGAGCGCAGGGCGCGTGACTTCGGCTGGAACGTCGTCGTCTGGAACGACCCGATCACCCTCATGTCGTACGTCGTGCTCGTCTTCCGGCGCCTGTTCGGCTACGACCACGAGACGGCGACCAAGCTGATGCTCCAGGTGCACGAGGAGGGCCGCGCGGTGGTCGCGACGCAGCCACGCGAGCAGGCCGAGGTTTCTGTGGCGAAGCTCCACGGCTTCGGCTTGCAGGCAACGCTGGCCCGGCCGTAACGCGGCGTTGCTGATGGCCCAGGTGTTGCGCCGGCGTGGGCGCATCCAGGTGAAGCTCGACGCGCGCGAGCGCGAAGCGCTCACGAGCATCCTCGACCAGTTGGAACCGCGCATCGAGGAGACCGCCGCAGAACGGTCGCGCGCGTACGACGACGCCGACCTCCAGCACGAGTACGACCGCTGGGTCAGTCCGGAGGTGCAGCACGGCCGCGAAGCCGATGTGGCTGTCGTCCGTGACGGTCTCAGCGCCGGCGAGGACACGCTGCCGCTCACGGAGGCACAGGCGCTCGCCTGGCTGCGCGCCTTCAACCATGTGCGCGTCGCCGCCGGCGGCCTGCTCGGCATCAAGCACGACGGCTGGGAGAAGCAGCTCGACGCGAAATCACAGAAGACGCTCGAGTACGGCGCGCTCATCGCGCTGGGCTACCTCCAAGAGGAGCTCGTCGCCGCCTTGGAGAGCTAGAGCCCGGCTGCCTCGAGCTGCTCGTGGTCGAGCGCGAAGTGGTGACCGACCTCGTGCAGGACGGTGCGACGGATTTCGCGGTGCAGCGCGCGGAGGTCGAAGCAGATGTTTTCGATGTTGAGCTGGTACAGCTCGATGGAGTCGAGGCCCTCGTCGCCGATCGCCTGCACGCCACCGACTCCGGCGGCGCTCTGCGTCCACAGCCCGAGGATGTCGGGGGCGATGCCGTCTTCGGTCACGAGCTCGAGCGCGGGCAGCGGCCGCACCACGATCTGCGTGTTTTCAAGCAGGCGGCGAAACTCCGGCGGAATCGAATCCAGCGCCTCCTGGGCCACGCGATCGAAGCTGTCGGCACGAAGCCGAAACGGCACAGCGATGCTGCGCGGGCGGAGCTGTGCGGCACTACGAAACGCGGCCTCGGCGCGCGACCAGACAGCGCCGTCGTGGCCGTCGCACTCCCACATCCATTGCAACGCCTGGCCCAGGCGCCACCAACTCCACGCCTGAGCACCAGACGACTCCGTCGCAGCGCTCAGCTCGCGCACGGCGTCGCGATAGCGGCCCTGCTGGAGCAGGTCCGCCGTGTCTGTCAGTAGCGCGTTACCTTCATCGAGAAATCGAGCGCCTTCGCGGAGTGCGTCAGCGCTCCCACGCTGATGTAATCAGCGCCGGCAAGCGCGTAGGCGCGTGCGTTGCTCACCTGCACTCCGCCGCTCACCTCGACCACAGCGCGGCCGCGGATGATCTGCATCGCGTCGCGCACCTGGCCGCACGAGAAGTTGTCGAGCAGGATTCGTGGCGCACGGTCGGTCAGCGCTTGCTCGAGCTGGTGGACGTTGCTCACCTCGACGATGATCTCGGCCTCGTCGGGATGGGCCTTGCGAGCCGACCGCAGACCGTTGCTGATGGTGCCGATGAGCGCGAGGTGCGTGTCCTTGATCAACACCGCGTCCCAGAGGCCCATGCGGTGGTTCACCGCCCCGCCCATGCGCGTCGCGTACTTCTCGAGGCTGCGCAGCCCCGGTGTGGTCTTGCGCGTGTCGAGGATCTTCGTCTTCGTGCCGTCGACCGCCTTGACGAACTTCGACGTGATCGTGGCGATGCCGCTCAGGTGCTGCAAGAAGTTGAGTCCTACGCGCTCGCCCTTGAGGATGCCGCGTGCCGGGCCGTACAGCCGCGCGACGATCTGATCCTCCTGCACCTTCTCGCCATCCTTCGTCTTGGCGTCGAACTGGATGCGCTCGTCGACGAGCTCGAAGACACGCTGCGCGATGCTGAGGCCCGCGATGACGCCGTCGTCCTTGCACACGATCTTGCCGCGACACGTCATGTCCTTGGGGATGATGGCGTCGGTGGTGACATCGCCGGGCCCGACGTCTTCGGCGAGGGCGGTCTTGATGATCGAATCGATGGTCTCCGCGGAAAGCGCCTCGGTGATCGGTTCAAATGTGACGGTCAAGATGCGTTCCTCTCTCCTGGTGCATGACGAGCGCGCCATGCCATTGGTCACTGCTGGACGGATGGTCAGTACGGAGATGACAACCTCGGCTCTCCTCACGCGCGAGGGCCGCTGCGCACGTGAGTGACGCAGTGGTCGCCGCAGCGCGGAGGCGTGATGCGGCGATCGAGGACCTGTCGCACGCGACGTCGATGACGTCGTCGCACACGGCCTGAGCCGCGCGAAGGCCGTCGGCGTCTCGCACGAGCCCGGCGCCGTCCCACAATGCATCGCTGAGGCGGCGCCACTGGGGACGCAGATCGCGATCGGCATCCACGCTCACGCGTTCAGCGACATCCGACGATGCGCGTACCGGTCGTTCGCCCGCGCCCGCCAGTGCGGCCGCTGCGGCACGATGTGCGAACACGATCGACTCGAGCAAGCTGTTGCTCGCCAGCCGGTTCGCGCCGTGCACGCCGCTGCTGGCAACTTCGCCGCACGCGAAGAGCCCCGGCACGCTGGTGGCGGCGTCAACATCGGTGCGCACACCACCGATGGTGTAGTGGGCAGCCGGCGCGATCGGGATGAGATCGCGTGTGATGTCGACGCCGTAGTCATTGCAGGCGCGATGGATTGCAGGGAACCGCAGCGCCACACGGTCGCCGATGTGCCGGCAGTCGAGAAACACGTGATCGTCGCCGGTCTGCTGCAACGTCTGCCAGATGGCGCGAGCGACGACGTCGCGTGCGCCGAGCTCTCCATTCGCGTCGCTGTCGAAGAGAAACCTGCGACCGTCGCTGTCGACGATGTGCGCGCCCTCGCCACGGACGGCCTCACTGACGAGGAACCGCGGTGCATCCGGGAGCGCCAGCGCCGTCGGATGGAATTGCACGAACTCCATGCTGCTGACCTCGGCGCCCGCGTCGAAGGCGAGCGCCACACCATCACCCGTCGCCGACGCAGGGTTGGTGCTGTTGCGCCACAACCGAGCCGCCCCACCGGTGGCGAGGATGACCGCTGCGCCGTGCAGCGCCGTGACTCGCCCGGTCTCGGTGTTGAGCATCTCGACGCCGTCGCAGCGTGCGTCATGCACCGTCAGCCGGCGCACGACCGTGCGATCGAACACGCGAATGCCACTGGCGCGCACACGGCGGATGAGCGCTGTCTCTATCTCGAGTCCGGTTCCGTCGCCACGGGCATGCACGATGCGTGCGCGTGAGTGCGCAGCCTCACGACCGAGCTGCAGCGCGCCATCCTGCGTGTCGAAGGTGACGCCCCAGTCGATGAGCTGTCGCACGCGTGCCGGACCCTCCTCCACGAGCGCGCGCACCGCGTTGGCGTCGCAGAGCCCGCGTCCCGCCGCGATGGTGTCCTGGTAATGGAGCTCCGCAGAATCGTCGCTGCCGAGCGCAGCTGCCACACCGCCCTGCGCCCACCGGCTGCAGCCATCCTCGAGCTGTCCCTTCGTGAGCAGCGCAACGCGCGCGCGATCCACCGCACTGAGCGCGGCGCACAGTCCGGCGATCCCGCTGCCGACGACGATGACGTCGAAGCTATCGGCGGCGGCGGCGTCTTGTGTCGAGATCAGTTGACTCCTCTCCCCTCGAGGACCCGGTTGCCGTCCCCCACATGCACGATCCGCGGCCGGAATTGCCCCACCTCGGCCTCCTCCACATTGGCATACGCAATGACGATCACAATGTCGCCGGGGCTACCGATGTGCGCCATAGCCCCATTGAGCGAAACCTCACCGGCCGTCCCTTCGATTGCATACGTCACCGCGCGAGAACCATTGGTCACGTTGACGATGTGCACCTGCTCTCCGACTGCAATGCCGGACGCCGCGAGCAGCTCCGAGCCCAGGCTGCACGACCCTTCGTAATCGAGATCCGCCCGTGTCACCGTGGCACGGTGGATCTTCGATTTCATGAGGATCCGCTGCATTTATATTTGTCAGGTCGCGCCAGGCACAACCGGCGCATCGTCAATGCCCAGGCGCAACGCGTCGATGAGCCGGGTCGCTCCTATTCTAGCAGCGACCAGAATTTCGCATCCGGGAACTGCCTGCTCGATTGCAGTGCACCGTTCGGGCTCGACCACGCTCACGTAATCGATCTCCAATCCGGCTGATTCAATGCGCGACCGGCATGCCGCGATGAGCTTGCACGCCTGGCGTTCGCCGCCGGCGAAGAGCCCTGCGGCTCCGGCGATGCCGGAGGGGATGGCGAGCGCCCGTCGGCGCTGCTCTGGGCTGAGGTAGACGTTGCGGCTCGACAGCGCCAGGCCGTCGACGTCCCGGACGGTCGGGCACACGATCACCTTGACGCCCGTGTCGAGGTCGGCGGCGAGTCGCTGGACCACGGCGCACTGCTGGGCGTCCTTGGCGCCGAAGTAGGCGCGCTCCGGGCGAGCCGCAATCAACAGCTTCGCCACGACCAGCGCCACGCCGTCGAAGTGGCCCTGGCGGAACTGAGCTTCGAGCACGTCCCCGAGCGGCCCGCCGACGTGAACGGTCGTTGCGCCGCCTTTGGGGTACATGGCTTCGAGCGACGGCAGGTACACCGCGTGGACCCCGGCGCCGGCGAGCGCGTCGAGGTCCGCGTCGGGCGTCCGCGGGTAGCGGGCGAGATCCTCGGCGGGTCCGAACTGCTTCGGGTTGACGAAGATGCTGACAACGACGCGATCGCAGTCGCCCATCGCCCGCTCAACGAGGCTGAGGTGGCCGCGATGCAGAGCTCCCATGGTCGGCACCAGCCCCACCGACATTCCGGCCGCGTGGCACCGCAAGGACCAGCGGCGCAATTGTTCAGGCGTCGTGAGAGGCGTCGGCGCAGGGGGATTCATTTCCTGCTTGCCGCTCGGTGCTTAGTGGTACGAGTGGGCGTCATCCGGGAACGACCCGGATGCGACCGCACCGGCGAACGCTCGCGCGGCCTCGACCATGCGATCGCCGGCATCGGTGAACGCGGAGGCGAACTTGGGCAGCGACCCCCGTGTCCGCGGCGAGATGCCGAAGACGTCGTAGGTGACCAGCACCTGGGCGTCGCAATCGGGGCCGGCACCGATGCCGATCGTTGGGATGCCGAGCTCCAACGTGATCGCCCGCGCCAGCTCGCGCGGCATGCCCTCGAGGACGATCGCGAAGGCTCCCGCGTGCTCGAGCGCCCGGGCATCGGCGGCGATCCGATCCTGTGCTTCGGCGCTCCGGCCCTGCACGCGCATGCCGCCGAACGCGTGCACCGATTGCGGCGTCAGACCCAGGTGGCCCATCACCGGGATGCTCCGCTCTTGCAACCTGGCAGCCAACTCCACCACCCAGCCGCCTCCCTCCACTTTGACCGCGTGCATTCCGGCCTTGAGGAACTGGACGGCATTCGCGACCGCGGCATCACAATCGCCGTGGTACGAGCCGAACGGCATGTCGCCGATGAGCAGCGCGTCGGGCGCTCCCCGCGCCACCGCCCGGGCGTGATGGAGCATCTCCTCCATCGTCACCGGGATCGTGCTCGGGTAGCCGAGCACGTTGTCGCCGACGGAGTCACCGACGAGCATGACCTCGATGCCTGCTTCGCTCAGCAACCGTGCGGTGGCCCAGTCGTACGCGGTGAGCATGGCGAAGCGGCGGCCCTCACGCTTGGCCGCCGCCAGGTCGTGGACGGTGGTGCTCACATCAGGCCACGCGACGGAC
>JBHEMA010000196.1:0-5912 GCA_046262795.1 Candidatus Dormibacteria bacterium
AGGACGAGCAGGTTCTGCACCGACTCCTTGCCCAGGTAGTGGTCGATGCGGTAGATCTGGTCTTCGCGAAAGACCTCGTGCAATCGCTTGTTCAGCTCGCGCGCGGTGTGCAGGTCGCGGCCGAAGGGCTTCTCGATGATCACACGGCAGAAACAGCCGCGCCGCTCACGGTTGAGCTCCGCAGCATGGAGGGCGTTGGCCAGGGGCACGACAGCGCCGGGTGGAACGCTGAAGTAATAGATGCGGTTGCCCGACGTGCCACGCGTGCGGTCGGACCATTCCAGCGCGCGCTTGAGGTCGTCGCAGCCGCCGGGTGCGTGCGCGTCGTACGTGACGTAGCGAATGCCTTCGGCGAAGCCGCCCCAGATGTCATCGGAGACGTCCACGCGCCCGTAGCGCTGCACCGCATGTCGCATGCTCGTGCGGAACTCCTCGTCGCTGGTGTGCCGTCGCGCCGCGCCGATGATGGAGATGCCCGCAGGCAGCAGCCCCTCCGAGGCGAGCGCATAGAGCGCGGGTACGAGCTTGCGTTTGGTGAGGTCGCCGCTCGCGCCGAAGATGACGATGGCGCACGGCGCGGGGACGCGCGTCGCGCGCAATCCCTCGAGCAGCGGGTTGCGATTGAGCTCGGTTGCCGTGGACATCGGCTCAGCCGGCCGTGGTGCGCTGTGCCTGCTCTTCCGTGCGGACCGCGTGACCGCCGAACTTGTTGCGCAGCGCGGCAATGACCTTGTTGCCGAATGCGTCGGGGAGGCGCGACTGGTATCGCATCATCAGTGACAGCGCGAGCACCGGTGCCGGCACCGACAGCTGCAAGGACTCCTCGACAGTCCACCGTCCTTCGCCGGAGTCCTCGACCCAACCGCGCAGCTTGTCGAGATGCGGATCGCGCTCGAACGCGCGCTCGGCGAGCTCGAGCAGCCACGATCGCACCACGCTGCCCTGGTTCCACAGGTGCGCGATGGCGTGCAGGTCGAGCGTGCCGAAGTCCTGCTTGCCCTCGAGCACGGCGAAGCCCTCGGCGTATGACTGCAGCATTCCGTACTCGATGCCGTTGTGCACCATCTTCACGAAGTGACCGGCACCCGTCGGTCCGACGTGCAGAAAGCCGTCGGGCGGAGCGAGTGTCTCGAAGATGGGGCGGAAACGTTCCACAGCGTCGTCATCCCCGCCGACCATCAGGCAATAGCCCACCTGTAAACCCCAGATGCCGCCACTGGTGCCGGCGTCGAGGAATGCGATGTTCTTGTGTGCCGCGGCCTCACCGCGATTCACGGTGTCGTGGTAGTTGCTGTTGCCGCCGTCGATGATCGCGTCGCCCGGGGAGAGGAGGTCGAGGAGGCGGTCAATCGTCTCCTGCGTGATCCTGCCCGCGGGAACCATGATCCACACCCCGCGCGGCGGCGTGAGATTGCCGACGACCTCGTCGAGCGATGCCACCGTGGTGGCGCCGAACTCTTCAACCGAGGCGCGAGCCTCAGGGCTCGGATCGAACGCGACGACGTCGTGCGGTCCGTCGCGACGCAGACGGTGGACCATGTTGCCGCCCATGCGGCCGAGACCGACGAAGCCCAGTTTCACAGCGAAGAATCCGCCCGATCCCGGCGGGGCCGCGAGAAAACGAAGATTTCGTGAGCTTGGACTTGTGTCACCTCGCAGCCACCGCTGTGGCCACGGTGTCGGTCAGCTTGTCCATGCCCGCGATGAGGTCGCCGGTGATGTGCACACGGATGACGCGCCGGCCGTGGTCGCGCAGTGACTGCAGGTCGCCGGCAGCCTGTGCGTGCTTCAGAACGCTGAAACCGAACTGCTTGCCGGGAATCGGGACATCGACGGTGTCGTCACCGGTGATCTGGATGTAAACGCCGGTGTTCGGACCGCCCTTGTGCAGCTGGCCCGTGCTGTGCAGGAAGCGCGGACCGAATCCGAGCGTTGTCGCCACGCGACGGCTGTCACGGATCGAGGTGCGGAACCGCTGCAGCGCCGCTTCAGTGGACGGATTCGGTGTGACGTAGGCCATGACCGCGACGTAATCGCCCTCATTCACCGTGTCGAGGTGCTGGTGCAACGCATCGCCGGCTGAGCCGCTGACGTCGCCGAACACGCTCACCGTGCGGTCGCTCGCGGCCGCCTGCTCCTGAGGCAGCGAGCCGCTCTTTTCATAAATGGCGAGGACGCGGTTGGTGTTGTCCTTTGACTCCTGCACGTTGGGCTCGTCGAACGGGTCGATGTGCAGCGATGCGCCCGCGACCGCGGTTGCGAACTCCCATCGGAAGAACTCCGCGCCGAGGTCGAGCAGGTCTTGCAGCTCGAAGGTGATCACCGGGTGCCCCGCCTGACGCAGCGCGCCGACAGCGGGGTCGAACACCGCGTCATCGCCGACGCGCAGCGCGACGAAGAGCCGATCCGTCCCGTACGACCCCGGCTCGCCAATCGGTTCCATCCCGATTGGAATGATTCCCTTGCCCTCCTTGCCTGTGCTCTCGGCGATCAACTGCTCTGCCCACAGCGAGAAAGCGGCGATGCGATCGGGCGTGAGGATCGTCACCTTGTCGCGCCCGGCATCGTGCAGCATCGCCATGGTTCGTCCGAGCGCGGCGCCGGCGTTGAGGTCGCCCGGAACGCCTGCGGAGCACAGACGCCGCACGGCCTCTGCGCGGTCCATCAACGCCTCGACGTCGATGCCCGCGATCGCTGCCGGCACGAGTCCGAAGAAGCTGAGCGCGGAGTAGCGGCCGCCGATATCGGGCGGGTTCTCGAACACCCTTCGGAACTTCCGCTCGTGCGCGGTCTTCACGAGCGGCGTGTCTGGATCCGAGATGGCGATGAAGTGGCGTCCGGGCTCGGGGACGCCGGTAACGCCGATGAACTCCCAGAAATGCGCGAGCTGCGAAAGCGTCTCCAGCGTGGTGCCCGACTTGCTCGCGACGATGAAGCCAGCGCGGTGCGGGTCCAGCGATTGCGTCAGATCATGAATCGCGGCAGGGTCGGTGGTGTCGAGGACGTGCAGCCGCGGATGTCCCGCGGCGCTTCCAAACGACGTGCGCAGCACCTCAGGGCACAGACTCGAACCACCCATCCCGAGCAGCACACAGTCGGTCCAGCCCGCCTCGCGCACCTCGTTGGTGAGCCCGATCAGCTCGGCGATGTGGTTGCGCATCAGCGCGGTGATGTCGAGCCAGCCCAGCCGGTTGCGAATGATCTTCGCGTGCTCGCTGTCAGCGGGTTCCCAGAGGTCTGGATCGCGCTGCCAGATGCGTTCAGCAACGTCCGCTGTGGCGTCTGACTTGATCGCGTCCTCGACGGTCGCCGTCGTGCTGCCGAGGTCGAAGTGCTGCCGTGTCGTGTAGCCCCCGAAGAGCCGGTCGATCTTGATCGTGACGTCATGGATCATCGCCGTATACGAGTCGGCGAACGTCTTGACGCCGGCAGCGAGAAGGTCCTCTGTCACCTGGTCGCTGTAGATCCCGACCTCGTGCAGGTCTTCGACGACACGGTGCGCCTCGTCGTATCCCTCGCGCGCGGTGTCGCCGGCGACGATCCCGTGATCTCGAAATGCGTCCACCGTCTGTGGCGGCATGGTATCGACGGTATTCGGTCCGACGAGCGCCTCCGCATACACGACGTCGCGATAGTTCGGGTTCTTCGCGGACGTGCTCGCCCACAGCGGACGCTGCACATGGGCGCCCGCGCCGGCGAGTTGCTTGAAGCGCGATTCACCGAAACGCTGCTCGTATTTCTCGTATGCCAGACGCGCATTGGCGATCGCCGCCTTCCCCAGGAGCGCCTCGAGCTTGGCATCGCCGGGGTCATCGGCCAGCTTCTGTTCGATGATCTTGTCGACAGCGGTGTCGACACGGCTGACGAAGAACGATGCGACCGAATGCACGTCGAGTGGTGCGCCGCGCTGGTGGCGCCCCGCGATCGCGTTGATGTACTGATCGATGACGCGGTCGTACATCGAGAGCGCAAAGATGAGCGTGATGTTGATGTTGCGACCGTCGCGAAGGCTCGAGAAGATCGCCGGCATCGCTTCCGGCGTTGCGGGGATCTTGATCATCAGGTTGGGACGGTCGACGCGTTCCCACAGTGACTGCACCATGACGCTCGTCGCACCGCTGTCGTGGGCAACACTCGGAGCGACCTCGAGACTGACGAATCCGTCGGCGCCGTTCGTGCGCTCGTGTACGGGACGGAGTATGTCGGCGGCGTGTTGGATGTCTGTGATCGCGAGTGCGAAGAAGATGTCGTTCGGGTCGGTGAGGCCGTCACCGACGAGCTGTCGAATCTGCTGGTCGTAGTCGCTGCCCTCGGCGATCGCCTTCTGAAAGATGGTGGGGTTGCTCGTCATGCCGGTGACGTTGTCTTCGTCGATGTGGCGTTGCAGCCGCCCGGAGGTCAGCAGATCACGGCTGATGTAGTCGAGCCAGATGCTCTGCCCGTGCTCCGCAAGCTGCTGCAGCGGGTTCCTTGCCATCAACGCGCCTCCGTGCTGCTCGCACCGGTCAAACGGCGCGCGGCTGTGATCACCGCGGTCTGGTCGATCCCCGCGGCCGCCATCACGTCCTTGGCTGCTCCGGAACCGGGCAACGTGCGCACGGCAAGATGCTCGACGGTCGGCGGTTGCTCATCGCCGGCAAGCGCCTCCATCACGGCCGCACCGAGACCGCCCCATGCGTAGTGGTCCTCGACGACGACGAAACGCCGGTTGGTCGCCTGTGATGCTTCACGCAGCGTTGCGGCGTCGATCGGCTTGACCGAGTAGGCGTCGATGACGCGCGCGTTGACGCCCTCGTCCGCGAGCTGCTCGGCAGCGGCGAGGCACGTGTGCAGCGTCACGCCCGCACCGATGAGGGCGACCGAGTCGTTGTCGCTGCGGCGCAGCACCTTCGATCCGCCGATTGGAAATTGCTCGTCGTTCTGGTACAGCACCGGATAGCCGCCGCGCGTCGTCCGGATGTACGAGATCCCATCGGTGTTCGCCATCTGCTCGACAAGCTTTGCCGTGGCGACCGCATCGCTCGGGTACACGACGGTGGAGGTGTTGACGGCGCGCATGGCGGCGAGGTCCTCGAGCGCCATCTGCGAAGGGCCGTCGGCGCCGATCTCCGTGCCGGCGTGCGAGCCCGAGAGGCGGATGCTGACCTCGGACACGCCCGCCATGCGGATGAAGTCGTACGCGCGACTGAGGAATGCAGCGAATGTCGAGGCGAACGGGATGTATCCGCGTACGGAAATCCCGACCGCTGACGCGATGAGTTGCTGCTCGGCGATGAACATCTCGAAGAAGCGGTCCGGATAGGCCTTCTTGAACTCGTCGGCGTGGGTCGAGTTGCTGACCTCCCCGTCGAGTGCGACGACATCCGAGCGCGCGCCGAGTGCGGTGATCGCGTCGCCATACGCTTTGCGCGTCGCGATCTTGTCGCCGACGTTGTACTGCGGGAGTTGTGGACTCGATGCACCGTGGCGCCTGTACGCCGGCTCCGCTGGATCGGGGAGCATCACCTCGATGCGCAGATCGCGAACACCGCCGAGCTCGGCGATGGCACGATCCGCCATGTCCGGCGGGAATGGCTTGCCGTGCCAGTCTTCCCTGTTCTCGACCTCGCCGAATCCCTTGCCCTTGATCGTGCGGGCGATGATCACGGTCGGGTGGTCATTGCCGCTGCGCGCTTCGGATAGCGCTTCGTCGATTTGCGCGAGGTCATGCCCGTCGATCAGGACAGGACGACAACCGAACGCTTCGACGCGCTTGCGATAGACGTCAAGGTCCCATTCGTATTCCGTCGGACCGCGCTGACCCAACCTGTTGATGTCGAAGATGGCACAAAGATTCCCGAGGTCGTAGTAGGCCGCCTTGTCCAGCGCCTCCCAGATGGAGCCCTCGGCCAGCTCGCTGTCACCGCACAGTG
>JBHEMA010000197.1:0-5761 GCA_046262795.1 Candidatus Dormibacteria bacterium
TGCACATCATCGGGCCGTACTGGGCGCGCCATGCGCTCCTCGTGCCGGTCGGCGCAGAACATCTCGTCGCCTTCGGCGCCGATTCGCCGTGGACACAGCCGGACGCGAGCTTTCTTCCGGCGGCTGCGATGCTCGTCAGCGAGCACGACGAGATCGCGCCGGCGAAGCTTCTCGCCGACGAGCTGGAATTGGTGCACGCCATCCGCGACCTGATGGACTGCCGTCCGGAGACCGTCGCCGAGACGGCGCGCCACATTGCCGCTCGAGCCGCGGAGCCGCTCTCATGCGAGGTTGGCGCCGTGCTCGTGCGCGTCGGTGATCGGCTGATTGCCGAGGTCGTCACGCGCGACTGGCCCGCGGAGCTCGACGCGGACGCCATCCGCGGGACGCTGGTGGACCTGTTCCAACGCGCGGAGCAGGGGTCCCTGGTGGAGCTCGAGCTGACGTCGAAAGCAGGTGACGCGCTGGGCCGTGAGCAGGGGTTGGTCGCGCGCTTCACGCTGCCCATCGGCCGTCCTGCATTCGGCGTGCTCGTTGTCGCGCACGCGGCGTCGCGTGCGCGCGGCTTCACCAATCTCTGTCAGCGCATCGGTCATGCGCTCGCCGAAGCCGCGGAAACGTTGCTGATCCAGGCAATCGCGCGCGAGCAGCTCGCTGCCGATCGCGACCGCTTCGCGCGCGAAGCACGCGTTGATCCGCTCACGGGACTCCACAACCGTGGGGCGTGGGACGAGCTGGTCGCGTCGGAGGAGGTCCGTCGCCAGCGTCAGCGCCGCCCGCTCAGCGTCGTCAGCGCCGACCTCGACAATTTGAAGGAGGTGAACGACCGCCTCGGCCATGCTGTCGGTGACGACCTCATCCGAGCAGCGGGCACGCTCCTCGAGAACTGCGCGCGCACGTCGGACCGGATCGCTCGCGTCGGTGGCGACGAGTTCCTGATCCTCATGCCGGAGACGGACCGCCAGGGGGCGCTCAGCTTCGTCCGCCGCGCGCGGGCCAAGGCTCGCCGCATCGGGCTCAATGGCGATCGCGGCCTGGGGCTGTCGATGGGCGCCGCTACCGTCGCTGCGGATGAGTCCGTCGCCGAGGCGTTGACGCGCGCCGACGCCGCGATGTACGCCGAGAAACGGCGCCACGAGCGCCGCGTCCGCTAAGGCGCAGCCTGGGCGCACACCTCTGCGATCGACTCGCTGACCGTTTCGACGAGGAGCGTCGCCTCGTCATCGCTGAGGCACAACGGCGGGTTCATCACGACGACGTCGCCGAGGGGACGCACGATGACGCCCCGCCGGCGCGCGGCCAGCGTCACCTGCCGACCGATGCGCCACGCAGGCTCGAACGGGGCGCCGCTGGTGTGGCGCAGCTCCACGCCGATCATCACGCCGCGCTGACGCACCTCGTGCACGCACGGCAGCGCAGCCGTGGTTTGCAACCGCGTTGCCAGCGTCAGTGACAGCGCACGAGCGCGCTCGATCGTGTGCTCACTCGCAAACAGACCCAGTGAGGCTCGCGCGACCGCGCATGCCAGCGGGTTGCCGCTGTACGTGTGGCCGTAGTACAGCGTGCGGTGTTCGGTGTACGGACCGGTGAACAGCTCGTACACACGCTCACCGACGATGGTCGCGCTCAGCGGCAGGTAACCGCCGCTCAAGCCCTTGCCAAGCACGAGCACATCGGGCTCGCCGTCCGCGCCGGGCGAAGCGAAGAGATCACCGGTGCGCCCGAACCCGGTGGCCACCTCGTCGCAGATGACGAGCAGGCCCGCGTCTCGCGCCCGCGTGACGGCGTCGCGAAGCCATTGGTCGCTGTGTGGCAGCATGCCGGCGGCCCCCTGCATGCGCGGCTCGACGATGAATGCAGCGAGCGCGTGCCCGTGCTCGTCCAGCGTCGCCTGCAAATGCCGCATCGCCTCGTCCCCGCCGGCATGGTGCGGCGCGGGGGTACGCACGACATCGAAAAGAAGGGGATCGAGCCCGGTGTGGAACGGCTCGCTCCGCCCGATGCTGACGGCGCCCGCGGTGTCACCGTGATATGCGTCGTCGAGTGAGAGAAAGCGCGTGCGTTGCGCCTTGCCCCAGCGCTGCTGTGCCAACAGCGCGATTCGCAACGCAACCTCCACAGCCGCGGCGCCGGCCTCGGAGTAGAAGATGCGGTTGAGCTCACCCGGTGTCACGCGAGCGAGGTCCCGCGCGAGGAGCGCACCCTCCGCATGCGTCTGTCCGAGGAACGTGCTGTGAGCAATGCGACCGAGCTGCTCGCGCGCAGCGCGGTCCAGCGTCGGGTGCGCGTGTCCGTGCACGTTGGCCCAGAGGCTCGCCACCCCGTCGAGGTAGTGACGGCCGTCCTCGTCGATGAGCCATGCGCCGTCCCCGCGCCGTATCACCGGTGGGTCGTCGTCGAGCCATTCCCTGGTCTGTGTGAAGGGATGCCATACGTGTGCTGCATCGGCCTGCAGCACTGCGGCGCGATCATCGATCGGCTCGATGCAGGCGACGATGGCGTCGAGGTCCAGTGAGCGCACCGTCGCGGCGGCGAGTGACGCGTGGTCATCGACATCGTCGATGCGCGGGAGGATGCCGAGCACCGGAACACCGCACTGCTCCGCGATCTGCGCAGCGTTCTCGCCGACGAATGCAGCGTCGTCCTCGTCGCTGTTGTTGAGCACGACGCCGACCATGTCGAGTCCGTGGGCACGCGCCTCAGCCACCGTGAGGGCCGTGTGATTGATGGTGCCGAGCCCGGCGCGCGCGACGATGAGCACGCGCGCCCCAAGCCTGCGGAACACATCGGCGACCGTGTGACGCTCATCGAGCGGAACGAGCAGTCCGCCGACACCCTCGAGCAGGAGACCGTCGTGCGCGGCGTCGGCCCGCGCTGCCGCGGATTGGACCAGACGGCGCACGTCGACGCGGGTTCCCTCCGCAGCTGCCGCGGCGCGCGGTGAGCGCGGCAACGCATACGTCTCCAGCACGCACTGCGACGGTGCTCGGGCGGTCACGCGCCCGAGCGCGGTCGCATCAGCGCCGTCGGTCCCGGGCGGGACGCCGGTTTCGACAACCTTGATCGCGTCGACCTGGTGACCGCGTGCGTGCAGCGCCGCCGTGAGCGCGACGGTGACGACGGTCTTGCCGACACCGGTGTCGGTGCCGGTCACGCCGATGAGCCGGCGGCTCACCCGATCGCTGCGAGCAGCGCCGCCGCCATGCCGCGGATGTCGTCCGCTTCGTGCAACGCCGACACCGTTGCACGCAGGCGGCTCGTCCCGGGAGCAACGGTCGGCGGCCGCAGCGCGTGCACCATCCAGCCGCTATCGAGCAGTCGCTGCTCGAGCGCCGTCGCATGCTCCGCATCGCGGAGGTTCACGGCGACCATCGGCAGCGCGCAGTCGTGCCCCGGCATTGCCACCCGGTCGAGCAGCTGATGCAGCAGCGCGGCGTTCGACCGCATCCGCTGCACCGGCTCCGGATCGGTCTGCAGCACGTGCAGCGACGCGCGCACGGCATTGACGATCGGATGCGCGAGGCCGGTGGAGTAGATGAGCGCGCGACCGCGTTGCAGCAGCAGCTGGCGGACGTCCCGTGATGCGCAGACCGCTGCACCGGAAGCACCGAGCGCTTTGGAGAAGGTGACGACCTTCACCACGAGCGGGTGGCCACTGATGCCCGCGGCGGAGACGGTGCCTTCGCCCCTGTTGCCGACAACTCCCGTCGCGTGCGCCTCGTCGATGACGAGCCATGCATCATGCTCGTACGCGAGCGCTGCGAGGTTGCGCACATCGGCGATCGACCCCTCAGTGGAGAAGACGCCGTCGCTGACGATGACGGCGCGGCGGTCGCGTCGCCGCAGACGCGCGGCGAGATCGTCCATGTCGCGATGGCGGTACACCACGACCCGCGCGCGTGAGGCGCGACACCCGTCGATGATCGACGCGTGGTTGAGCGCGTCGCTGAAGATGACAGCGTCGTCGCCGCCAAGCGCCTCGAGCACGGCGACGTTGGCCGCGTATCCCGTTGGCGCGACTGCGGCGCACTCGGTGTGTTCGAATGCGGCGAGCTCGGCCTCCAGCTCGACCACGGCGGCATGACCGCCACTCAGGTGCCGTGAGCCGGTGGCTCCGACACCATCGCGCAGCACCGCGTCCGCCGCTGCACGCTGCACCGCCGGGTGCACGCTGAGGCCGAGGTAGTCGTTTGCGGCGAACTCGACGACCGCACGCCCGTCGACCTCGCCGCGCAGCGCGTTGCCCCCGGTTCGGACGCGCGGATGGCGCAACAATCCCGCCGCACGATCCTGCGCAATCGATTCCTGCGCCCACCCGCGTGTGGACTGTTGCGCGCGAGCAATGGACACCATGACGCCGGCTGAGGGTACTCCTTATTAACGTTGCCTCCATGAACCGCATCGACACGGCGCTCGCCCCGCACACGCTGCGGCAGTACGCGCTCCTCGCCGACGGCGAGCGTGGCTGCGTCGTCGGACCTCGCGGTGAATACGCGTGGATGTGCTTCCCGGCGTGGGACTCCGAGAGCGTGTTCACCGACCTGCTCGGCGCTGCCGGCTCGTACACGGTCACGCCTGCGCACCGGCACGTCTGGGGCGGCGCGTACGAAGAGGGCACGCTGATCTGGCGCAGCCGGTGGGTGACGACATCGTCGACGTTGGAATGCCGCGAGGCGCTGACGTTCCCCGGTCAACCGCGGACCGCGATCCTCTTGCGGCGGCTCTCGCCGGTGCACGGAGTCACACCGGTGCACATCGCACTCGATCCGTGCCGTGCGTATGGCAGGAAGGCGCTCAGCGCGCTGCACCAATCAGACGGCGTGTGGACGGCGCGTCTCGGTGACCTGCGCGTGCGATGGAGCGGCGCGCCCGAGGCGCATGTCGAAAAACGGTCCGGCCGGAACAGCCTTGTCATGGACATCACGGTGGACACGGGTGCCCAGCGCGATCTCGTCCTCGAGCTCAGTCTCGACCCGCTCAGCGATGTGCCGCCCGATGCTTCAGATCTCTGGTCAGCGACCGAAGGTGCATGGCGCACACATGCGCCGCACCTGCAGCTCGCCTGCGCCGAGCGCGACGCCCGGCATGCGTACGACGTTCTGCGCGGACTCACGTCGTCGCACGGCGGCATGGTGGCGGCGGTGACGACGTCGCTCCCGGAACGCGCGGACGCCGGACGCAATTACGACTACCGATACGCATGGGTCCGCGACCAGTGTTATGCCGGCGTGGCTGCGGCGGCCGCAGGCGGCGAGCAGATCCTCGATGATGCCGTGCGGTTTGTCGGTGAGCGGTTGCTTGACCACGGCGATCACATGCATCCCGCATACCGTGCCGACGGCGGTCGCGTGCCGGCGGAGAGCGATGTCGACGTGCCCGGCTATCCCGGTGCGCCGATCGTGCACGTCGGCAACCACGCGGCTCGTCAGTTTCAGCTCGACGCGTTCGGCGAAGCGCTGCTGCTTCTTGCTGCCGCAGCACGCTGCGACCGTCTGGAGTCCGACGGATGGAAGGCCGCCGACGCTGCTGCCGCGGCCATCGAACGTCGCTGGCAGGAAGACGACGCGGGGCTCTGGGAGCTGGAAAACCGGCGCTGGACGCACAGCCGCCTCGCGTGTGTCGCGGGACTGCGCGGCATTGCCGGTGTCGCGCCGGGTGCGGCGCAGTCGCGATGGCTGGCGCTTGCCGACCGCATCCTCGCGGACGTCGCGGCGTCATCGCTGCATCCTTCAGGGCGCTGGCAACGGAGCCCGGCTGACCC
>JBHEMA010000198.1:0-7146 GCA_046262795.1 Candidatus Dormibacteria bacterium
GTCCGTACCCTGATTGCGCTCCCGCTTGCGAGTACGTCCCGATGCCGCTCGGGTCGGCGTCACTCGCGCCCGTGATGAGACCCGGTCCGAGCGCGCGCATGGCGTCGACCGGCGTGTGAACGTCGGGCGCATGCTGCTCGCCGGCGGCGCTGCCCTTCAGCATTCGCGAGCGCTGCGCGTCGCGGTCGCGCATGCGTCGCCGGATCGGATCTCTGCTCGGCTGCTTCGTGCGACTCACCGCGGCCTATTGTGCAAGCGAATCCACAAAAAAGACCGCCGGTGAAAGACCGGCGGTCTTGGTTATGCCTTACGGTCGTGCGTGTCTACGCGCTCGAGTACCCATAGATGTCGGAGTTGCCGAAGTTGGGTGCTGTCGGGCAATCCGTGGGCGGGTCCGGCTTCGGATTCGGCGTCACACCGTCCTCGAGGTTCTGGCGGTACGTGTCGTCTGCGGCGCAGTCCTGCGCGTTGCGCGTGTCATTCCACACTGCCGCACCGTAGGTGTTGGTGGCAACCGCGTAGACGTAGTCGCCGAGGAACTCGGAGGTCTGCGAGTTTGCGCTGGAGCCGCGCGCATCGCCGGGCGATCCGCGGTTCACCGCGCTGAACGGGCCTGTCGATCCAGACACCGCTGCATGCAGGACGACGCCCACGAGCCACCGCGGTCCCGACGTTGTCGTGGACTGGTAGGGCGTCGTGAGGGCGTTGTAGACGACGTAGACGTCGTGGCCTTTCAGGGAACTCGCCGGGGCCGCAAACAAGCCGTGGTCGCCGGGCGCCGAGATCGCGCGCGGCGACGACCAGCTTCCGCCCTGGTTCGACGATTCGCTGTAGTACACCGTTGCATTGTTCGGCTGCGCATCGGCAGGGCTGCTGACGTAGCTGAGCACGATGCGGTTGCTGGCGCCATTTCCGGTCGGCGCACCGTTGGCGATGTCAATGCTGGGTGCGGGAGCGAGGTCGCTCCGCGCCCCGGCGTCACCGTCGATCGTGGGACGTCCCTGAACGGGATCGAAGATGCCCGGCTGGTGCACGGGACCGACCACCGGGCTGAGCTGGCTCCAGTTCGTGCCACCGTTGTGCGAGACGGACATCAGCTCGAAGGCATCGTGCCCCGCGGACTGCACCGTGCCGACGCCGAAGAGATACGCGTTGCCCTGACTGTCGGTGCGGATGGTGCATGCGTCCGCCGGATTGCGCTGCCCGTTATTCGCAGCCGGCGACACCTGATGCTGCGTCCAGGTGTTGCCGCCGTCGCCCGACACCGCCACTTGCAGCGCCGCGGGCGATGCGCCGCTCGAGCTCTTCTCCTGTCCCTGGTACATCGCCCAGCAGACGTAGACGTTGCCGAAGTACGGGCTCGACGATGCGTTGTCAGCCCACGCCTGCGACTTGTCGGAGAAAGTCGTGTTCGACTGCTTCGAGATGAGGACCGGCGCCTGCCACGCCGCCTTGTCGTTGTAGTTCGCGGGCGAGGGGTTGTCCATGCGCGAGACCGCAATGCCCTCGAAGCCCTTGAGGCTGTTGTTGGTGGGGAAACCCGACGTCAGATTCGAGTAGTAGAGACGCTCGCCGTTGCCCCAGCTGAACCCGTGTGTTCCGGGTGCGGGACCGAAGGCGATACCGGGATCGCCGTCGGAGGTCAGGCCGTTCTCCTCGTACCAGGGAAGCGTGCCGATCGGTCCTTCCGACTGGGCGCATTGCGACACCGGCACGGTGAAGTTCGGCGCGCAGGCGCGGGCGCTATACCCGCTGTAGGTCGGCTGGTTCCACGTGTGGCCGCTGTCGAAGGAGAAGTACACGCCGGAGACACCAACGCCCGGCGTGAAGGGGCATGGGTTCGACGGGAACTGGCTGCTGCACGCCTGCTCGTCGATCTCTTCGTTGGCTCCGGCGACGAGGATGCTGTTGTTGTGGGCGTCTACCCCGAGCGCCGGCTCGTTCTGCTTGTTCTGGGAAAACGGGGTCGTCGGCGAGCCGTTGCTCACCAACACCGATGTATCTCCTGTGGCCCCCGCGAGCATCGGGCCGCCCAGCGCCATCACCGCTGCTGCGCCGCCCGTCAACACGACCCGTCTGCTTCTCAGCACGTGCACGCCCTCCTCAGCGAACACCAAAAAACCTGAACCTTCGCCCACATACGGCTGGCGCCCGAGTCTACGCCGGGGGGGCGGCAGGCAGCAGTTGCAGTGCGGCGCTGGGCGCGTCGCCTTCGGCGAGCACGAGCATGTAGCCACGGCCGCGGCGGTTGACGATGGCGCCGGCGCCGAGGCTGCGGAGCTTCTGCCGCAAGCTGCCGATGTAGATGCGAACCTCTTCGTCGGAGAGATGCGCGTCCTGCCATGCGAGGGTCACCAGCTGGCGCGGCCTGAGGTACTGATCGGGATGCTTGACGAAGGCCTGCAGGAGCTGGTGCTCTCGGCGCGTCAGCTGCGCCGACATACCGTCGCGCATGAGCACTCGGCTCTCGTCGTCGAGGCCGAGGCGCACCAGCTCGAGGTATCGGTCGTACCAGAATGTGAGCTGCTGGCGGTAACCGGCGAGCTGGTCGTCGAGCAGGGCAACGTCCACCGCGCCAGGGATGCGTCCATCACCGCCTCTGAGGCGCTCGAGCTGACGGCCCTTGACGGCGAGCAGCTGCTCGTAGACCGCAATCCACGAGCGTGCGTCGCGCGGGTCGAGGCTCGATGGGTCTTCGTCGGCGAGGAGCGTCGGGACTGTGGGGCCGCGGCGTCGTGGAAGCACCGCGGGGACAGGAACGGAGGCAGCGACCATTTCGCCGGAGTAATTGCTGATCGCGGCGACAACTGTCAAGATTGCGCACGCTTTCTGAACGAACTGTCAGCTTTTAGGCGCTGACACGCTCGCGGCGCACGAGGCGGTACCCCCGCCCGCGAACCGTCTCGATCATCGCCCGCGGGTGCTTACCGAGCTTGCGACGGACCCGCGAGACGTAGACCTCGACCTCCGAGCTGCGGCCGTCGGCAAGGCCCCAGAGGCGTAGCGCGAGCTCCTTCCTGCCGACCGTGCGTCCGGGCATCTCGGCGAGCACGCGTAGCAGTCGCCACTCCGTCGGCGTCAGTACGTGCCTGCGACCGTCGTGCTGTGTCACCAGCAGTGAGCTGAGATCGATCAGCGCCCCGAGCGCTTCCGCTTTGAAAGCGACCTGGCTCAGACCTGCTTCACGCATCCCGAGCGACGCCTGCAACGTGTTGCGGCAGCTCTTGAGCGTCTCCTCGAGGCGGCGACCCGCCTGGGCGCTGGCGCGAGCCGCTGTCTCGGCGCGCCGAGACAGATGACGGTTGGTGAGCGGCGGTAGGGCATTCATGCGGCCGGCTCACTCTTGCTCTGGATGAGATCGCGAAGCATGCGCGCCTGGCGCTCGGCGTCGCTGCCCCGCTCGACGAACCGGTCTCGGGTTGCCTCCTCCGATCCATGCCTCTCGGCGAGCCTCTGCATGAGCGAGCCGTGCTCCTCGAGCGCGCGCACCCCCGCCCAGAGTGCCCCTTCGAGTGCAGAGGTCTTCGCTTCGACGAGACTTTCCAGGTTGTAGCGGTGTCGGATCCGGCACACCAGCTCGATCTGGTCGCCATCGTCCACCTCCCACAGCACACCGCTGCAGTCGGGACACGAGTATCCGCTGGGCCGGCCTGGCCGGTCGTCTCCGATCACCGTCGCCGCGGGTTGCGCCATCTCCTCGTCCGCTCGATGCTCCCCGTGAATTGTCACAGACGGTCGCACCGGGCGCGCTACCGGCGACCCCAACCCGACCTCGCGGACGATCAGGGGTGCGATCTGTTCCAGCGGGACGACATGTTGCGGGTGCGCAACGGCAACGGCGTTTTCCGGCATCGGTGAGGACGCCGCGCCCAGCGGATCCTGGACGATGCCGAGCCCACCGGCGTTGACGATGCGACGCAGTCCCACGGCGCCGTCGCCGAGCATGCCGCTGAGCACGACACCGATCACCCGCGAACCGTGATGCTCCGCGGCACTGCGAAAGAGCACGTCGGCGGCAGGCCGGTGATTGTGTTCACGCGGTCCGTGACTGAGGTGGAGGTGGCCTTCACCGAGGATCAAATGCAGGTCCGGAGGAGCGCAGCGGATGCGCCCCGGTTGTATTGGTTCGCCCTCGTGCGGATGATCTGCCGGCAGGTTGCCTGCCCTCGCAAGGATCTTCGGGAGCGTGCTGGTCGCGCTGGCAGCGATGTGGATCACGACGAAGATCGCGGCGGCGAGCTCAGCAGGCAGATCGCGGACGATGCGCTGCATCGCATCGATGCCTCCGGCAGAGCCGCCGATGACCACGATGTTGCGCGTGCCGGGCTGTTCGGTCATCGACCTCCTCCCGCCCGCGACGTGGCGCCACCGGCGTCAACCCATCATACGGTCGGGAACGTGAGCGCACCGGTTGCTAGCATCGGAGCGACGTGGACATGGTGGAAGGCGCCGACCAAGCAGGAAGCCTCGCGCGCCTCTCGCGAGGGTTGGCAAGGGCGGGCCGTCTCGTCGTCATGGCGGCGTCCGCAGGTGGCGTCCATGCCATCGGCGAGGTGCTGGCCGGTCTGCCCGGCGACCTCCCGGCCGCCGTTGCGGTGGTGCAGCACTTGCCTCCGCATCACCGCAGCCGCATGGCCCAGATCATGACGCGCCACACAAGCCTTCTGGTGAAGCAGGCACGTGACGCAGAAGCGGTGCGCACCGGCGTCGTGTACATGGCGCCGCCAGACCGTCATCTCTTGATCAACCGTGATGCCACGTTCACGCTGGCGGAGACGGAGCTCGTCAACTTCGTCCGACCCTCGGCGGACCTGCTGTTCGATTCTGCCGCGGCGACCTACGGTGACATGCTCGTCGCTGTGGTGCTCAGTGGCACCGGCGAGGACGGCACGATGGGTATTCGCGCCGTCAAGAAGCGCGAGGGCATGGTCATCGTGCAGGAGGCCGACACCGCAGAGTTCAGCGGCATGCCACATGCGGCGATCGCGACCGGACTCGCCGACATGGTGCTGCCGCTCGAGGACATCGGTCCTGCGGTGAACGCCGCGGTGCGGCGCGAACACCCGTGAGTCAGCAACCGGGGAGCGACGCCAGCTTCGAAGCACTCCTTCGCTATCTCTTCGAGACGCACGGACTCGATTTCACTGGATACAAGCGCGCCTCGCTCACGCGTCGCGTGCAGAAGCGGCTGGGTCAGCTGCGGGTGCTTTCGTACGACGACTACGTTGATTACCTCCAGGTGCATCCCGAGGAGCATCGCGTGCTGCTCGACACCATCCTGATCAACGTCACGTCGTTCTACCGTGACCCCGCGTCGTGGGACTTTCTGCGCGCGGAGATCCTGCCGCGCATCGTCGCCGCCCACGGCTCGGACGACGCCATCCGGATCTGGAGCGCGGGTTGTGCCACGGGCGAGGAGGCCTATACGGCGGCGATGGTGGTGTCCGAAGCACTCGGTCTCGAGGAGTTTCGCCGACGCGTCAAGGTCTACGCGACCGATGTCGACGAGGAGGCGCTGAGCCGGGGACGCGTCGGTGTGTATTCGCTGAAGGAGCTCAGCGCACTTCCGGAGGATCTTCGCGACAAGTACTTCCAGATGGATGGCCAGCGCGGTTCCTTCAACCAGGAGATGCGACGCTCGGTGATCTTCGGACGCCATGACGTGCTCCAAGATGCACCGATCTCCCGCGTCGACCTGCTCATCTGCCGGAACACGCTGATGTACTTCACGGCGGATACCCAGGCCCGCGTCCTCGCGCGAATGCACTACGCCATCAACGACGAGGGATACCTCTTCGCAGGGCGGGCGGAGATGCTGCTGACGCACGCCGGCGTCTTCACACCCGTTGAGATGAAGCACCGCATCTTCCTCAAGGTGTCGTCGGCTGCGGCGCGAGCGCGCCAGCGGATGTTCGATCAACGCAGCGGGGACGGCGGCGCCGAACAGGTGGGACGGCAGCTGCGGCTGCGTGAAGCGGCATTCGAGTCCGAGGACAGCGCCACGATCGTCGTCGATCTCGAAGGCGTTCTGGTCATGGCCAACCAGCAGTCTCGCGAGTTGTTCGGTGTGGTGCCGAGTGACGTCGGCCGGCGTCTGCAGGACGTCGGCATCTCCTACCGTCCGGTGGAACTGCGTTCGCTCATCGAGCAGGCGCTGCACGAGCGGCGCCCCGTGAGCGTCCACGACGTCGAGCGCATCCTCCCCGGCGGCGTCACCTCGTACTTCGACGTCGTCGTGACGCCGCTGGTCGATGGGGATGGCGGGCCGCTCGGGACGACGGTCACCTTCAACGACGTGACGTCTTCGAATCGGCTGCAGAACGAGCTGACGCGAAACCGCCAGGAGCTCGAGACGGCGTATGCGGAGCTGCAGTCGAGCAACGAGGAGCTGGAGACGACGAACGAAGAGCTGCAGTCGACCGTCGAAGAGTTGGAGACCACCAACGAGGAGCTGCAGTCAGCCAACGAAGAGCTCGAGACCATGAACGAGGAGCTGCAGTCGACCAACAGCGAGCTGCAATCGATCAACAGCGAGATGCTCAGCCGCAGCGCCGAGATCGACCGGTTGAACAGGTTCATCGAATCGGTGCTCGGCAGCCTTGATGCCGGCGTGATCGCGCTCGACGGAGAGCTGCGTGTCGTCGTGTGGAACGATCGCAGCGCCGATCTGTGGGGGCTGCGCTCGGACGAGGTGATCGGCCAGCAGTTCCTCACGCTCGACATGGGGCTGCCGGTGGGCGACCTCGCTGATCCCATTCGCGAGTGCCTCACCGGCCGTTCGAAGCGCGTGCAACGCGAACTGCAGGCCTTGACCCGGCGGGGTCGCACCGTCGACGCGCGTGTCATGTGCCTTGGCGTGAACGGGTACGGGTACGGTGGCGTGCACGGGGTCGTGCTGATCGTCGACGCGGTAGCCGCGCGCGAGCCGGCGCGTTAGGTGTCCTGGTTGTCCTCAAGAATCAGCGACGGTTCTCACGACGATACTGAGACGACGAGCACACCATGGAGTGGTTTGCCGCCCCCGACTACTGGCTGAGCCGGTTTCTCTTCGAGCGCGTGGTCGCGCTCATCTATCTCGTGGCGTTCTGCGACGCGCTCAATCAGTTCCGTCCGCTGCTGGGCGACCGCGGGCTTCTGCCCGTATCG
>JBHEMA010000199.1:0-5186 GCA_046262795.1 Candidatus Dormibacteria bacterium
GAACACGAGCAGCTCGTGCCTGACGCCCGAGACGATCTGAAGCACACGTCGCGCAACCGCGTCCGACCCGACGACAACCTCGATCCAATCCACGGGCTGCAATCGCGCGTGCCGCGCCCGGAACCGCTCCGTGAGGTCGCGCACCGCGGCGCGGGCGCGGTCGAGATCCTGCTCTCGCTGTGTGATCAACGCTTGCATGGCCCCCTCAGGGGGCGTGACGGAGTAATGCGCGCGCGTGGAGTTCTCGAGCCGCCCCAGCCCGCGTTCCTCGAGCTGCGCGAGCAGGGCACCAACGCGCCGAACCGCCAACCGGGACGCACGCGCGACCTCGGCGACTGAGGTCCGCGGCGCGTCGAGCACGCTGCGATACACGACCTCTGCGTCGGTTTCGATGCCCAGCGCCTCGAGAGTCATAGGTGGATCGTGACAGGATTTGCCGTTGACAAGATTTTATCGCCGTACAGCTTGACTAGCAGCCGGGCGCATGTGAGCCTTGCGCCAAAGCCGCTACAGCGGCGCGGGAGACAAGGCAGGAAGGAGTTGACGATGCGGACGATCACCACGGTCGGCCTGACAGCGCTCGCGCTGGTTGCGGCGTGGGCGCCGCAGCGCGCGGCGGCGCAGAGCACCGTGACGGCACCGTCGGTGCAGCGGCTGTACCTGACGCAGTCCTCAGGAAACTACTCGTACTGGACGCCGGACACGAACGATCCCGAGCTGCAGGCGCAGACGATCACGCGCACGTGCCCGCGGCAGACGACAGCGCCGAACACCGATGACGGTGAATGCCTCGAGGCGGGCAGCGTCAGCAGCTCCGCTCGCCGTTATCTGATCGGGTTCATGCCCGGCGGCACGCTCGAGGCGCCGCTGAGCTGGGACGCGAGCGCGCCACTGCACTTCCACGTGGCGCTCAGCATCACGTACAGCCAACCAAGCACCGTGCGGTTCGAGGTGCAATCCGGCACCAAGCAGTACATCTCGGATGCGGCGACGCAAACGGCTGCCGGCATTTGGGACGGAACGCTCAGTGCAGGAGGCCCGGTGCCGGTCGGCAAGACGATGTTCCTCAATGTCGTGATCGATACGACGACGTCGTCGACAGGATCATCGACGTTGACAGCCACAATCGGGGGCGCCGGGCAGTCGTACGTCGATCTGGCGACGCCGACGCCAATTGCATCGACGTCGTCTCTGCTGGGACCAACGAATGGACCGGGCAGCGGCGTCTACAGCACTGCCGGGCGCACGCTGCATTTCAATGACTCCTCGTGGAGTGCGTCTGCGTTCACCGGTGATCTCACAACGACGCGGACCTTCCAGATCGCCTTGCCGAGTGACGCTGTGAGCGTCATCGCGTGGCTCGAGGGATACAACCAGCCGTTCATCACGACGGTGCTGAACGGAGGTACGCCAAACGCGATGGACGTCACTGACGAACCCGTGATCTCGCTGACCGACAGCAGCGGCGGCGTCGTCAATGGCTGGAACCAGAAGCAGATCGCAGCCGGCGATCCCGTCCCTCAGAAGGGGCGTGGCGAGGACACCGTGGCGGAAACCGCCGTCCCGGCGGGGACCCTGACACTCACGGTTGCGCCGACGCCCGACAGTCAGGGTTTGCCGTACAACGCATACATCGTCGTCATCTACGGCGATCGCACACTCGCAAGCATGACGTGGCAGTTCATGTGGGCGAGCAGCGACGCAAACCAGAGTCCGGGCGCCGAAGCTGCCGGCGCGACCCTGTGCGGCGCGCAATCGGAGCCGGTGCCAGTGGCGAGCACCGTCACGTCGGACGAGTTCACGCTTGCATGGAGTGCACCACCGACGGGTGTCGTGGCATTCACTCCGACGTTCGACTTCCCCGACGAAGGCGCGTTCGACTGCGGTGAAGCGGGTGACGGACCGTCGGTGCGTTTCTATCCGAATGGCGGCGTGCAGAACCTGGGCGCCGCGCCCAGCCACTGGGGTGACTTCATCAGCGATCCGAGCACCGTGAGCTTCACCGGGACGGTGACCTTCATGTACGAGCCCACCACTCCCGCGACCGACACGCCTGAAGCCCCGTTCGTTGGCGGTCTGCTCGCGACAGGGCTGCTCGCGGGCGCCGTGGTCGCTAGGGTGCGAGGCAATGCCCGGCGTCCTCGTGCTCAACGGCGGTGACGAGTTCCATCGTGGCAACGAGCCGCAGGACGAGCTGCTGCGTGACGCCGCCGGCGCCCGAGCCGCCTACGTCGTAGCCACCGCCGCGCGCGAGCATCCCGAGGCCGCGCTGCGCACGGCGCAGCGCTGGTTCCGTGGTCTTGGTCTGCAGGTCAGCGAGCTGCGGGTGCGGACGCCGGCCGATGCGCGGTCCGAGGAGACTGCGCAGCGCGCGGTCGACGCGGGGCTGGTGTACATCGCGGGCGGCGATCCCGGCCGCGTGGCGCAGGTGCTGCGCGGCAGCCGCGTCTGGGAAGCGATCGCAGAGGCGTGGCGGCGTGGCGCGGCGCTCGCCGGGTCTTCAGCCGGCGCCATGGCACTCTGCGAGTGGTCGCTGGTGCGTCAGGGCTTCCCCGGCCACGACCGGCGGCGCGCCGTGCCGGCGCTCGGACTCGTGCCTCGCACCGCCGTGCTTCCGCACTTCGACACCTTCGGGCATCGCTGGATTGCGTCGGAGCGGGAGGCGCTCGGCGATGACGTCGCCCTGCTGGGGCCCGATGAGCGCACCGCTGCCGTCTGGAGTGACGGTGGCTGGCGATGTCTCGGTCAGGGCAGCGTGACAGTGCTGCGCGGCGACCAGCGCTCGACCTTCGCCCAGGGCGAGGCGATCACGGGCCTCGACGCACCGGTCAGTCGCTGACGGCGATCCCCCACCGGCTGACGAAGGTCTCGCGAGGCTGCAGGACGCGCAGGCCCTCGCCGCTCTGAAACGCATTGGGCGCGCACGTCATTGGCTCGATCGCGAGACCGCGCCGCCTGCGATCGGCCGCCAGCGTGTCACCGGTGAAGACCATGAGATACGAGTGGGCGGCGTCGACCCACAGCCGCACATGGCGGTCGGACCCCTGCAGCGTCGCCCACGCGACGCCGTCGCCGCCGCGTTGGAGATCGGTGTACGCCACGTCGAGGTGAGCCGCGCCGATGGGCCGCGGCCGGCGGAAGTCGTATTCCGTCTCGTCAACCGCCTTTGTGCCGGCTGGGATGCCACGCTCGTCCGCAACGAGCAGCGTCCGGGCGGGAACCTCGAGTACGCAGGCGTCGACCAGGTCGCTGCCCGCAGTGAGATAGGGATGCGCTCCCGCCCCGTACGGACACGCGACGGCTCCGATGTTGGTCGCCGCCTGGCGCACGAGAAGGCCCCCCTCTTCGAGGACATACTCCGCCTCGAGGCGCAGCTGGAACGGGTACCCGGGCGTCGCCGGAAGGTCGAGGCCGAGCCGCGCGCTGCTTGCGGCGCGCTCGAGCACCTGCCACGGCATCCACCGCGCCAGGCCGTGGATCGCGTTGCCGCGGTCCGGTTCGTTCAAGGGCAGTTGGAGCCGCCGGTCCGCCCACTCGTAGCTGCCGTCGCGAAGGCGGTTGGGCCAGGGGACCAGGAGCTGACCGCGCCCGCCGTCGCAGATCTGGGAGACGTCGTAGCCGTCCAGCACGGGTCGGCCCGCGACGACGTACTCGCGCAAGCCGCCGCCGACGCTGACCACCACCGCCCGGTGATCGCCGCGCGAGATCTCCACCTGGTCGCCGCTGGGGTGCATCAAGTAATCCGATCGTAACCCGGTGCCGTTTACACCTATGACGGCGGTGGAAAGCTGAGTTGTGGCACCACCGCTTGAGGACACACGACATGAGCTTTCAGACTGCCATCGACGAAATGGATACGGCGAAGCGCCGCGCCCGCGCGCGCAGGCGCCTGCGCCGGAGTCGCTTGCACCAGCTGGCCTCTCTCGAGCGCCTTGTCGAAGACGTCGAGATGCGCAATCTGCATCGCGACCGTCAGGTGCCGCCCGAGATGTGGCGGGAGCTGCAACAGCTCGGGGACGCGTTGCCGGTGCGCGCGCCCGCGGCGCTGTGGCGCGCGCGGAACACCGCGCGCCTGCATGATGCACTGCTCGACTGGGAAGCGCAGCTGTTGGATGAAGTGGCGCCGCACCGCGTCGCATACGACGACCGTCACGACGACTAGCGGCGCGCTCGTTTCCCACTGACACCGCGTCAGCGCGGCCTGTCTGCGAGAATCGGCGGCTCATGAACCTGCCCGTCGACGAACGGTTCGCGCTGATCGAGCGCAACACCGCGGAGATCCTTGGACGCGACGAGCTGCGCGGTTTGCTCGAGTCCGGCATGTCGCTGCAGCACTACATCGGACTCGAGATCTCCGGCAGGGCGCACCTCGGTACTGGCATCGTGATCATGTCGAAGATCCGCGATCTCACCGCGGCCGGCGTGCAGTGCCGTGTGTTTCTCGCCGACTGGCACACATGGATCAACGACAAGCTCGGTGGTGACCGCGATGTCATCCGCCGCATCGCAACCGGCTATTTCACCGAGGCGATGCGCGCTTCGCTGCTGTGTCTTGGTGGCGATCCCTCGACGGTGGAGTTCGTGCTCGCGTCAGACCTGTACGACGAGCATCCCGATTACTGGGCGACCGTCATCGACGTCAGCAAGAACACGTCGCTGGCGCGCATGCAGCGCTCGATCACGATTCTCGGGCGACAGGACGGCGAGGGCGTCGATTTTGCCAAGCTCATCTACCCGGCGATGCAGGCCAGCGACATCTTCGCGCAGGGCGTCCACATCGCGCATGCCGGCATGGACCAGCGCAAGGCGCATGTCATCGCCCGTGATGTCGCGATGCAGCTACGCGTTGCGCCGCTGCGCACGCGTGACGGTACGACGATCAAACCCGTCGCACTCCATCATCCGCTGATACTCGGACTCCGCAAGCCGCCCGTGTGGCCGGTGCCTGCCGAGGCAGCGCGCGACGTCTACTCGTCGATGAAGATGAGCAAGTCGGACCCGGCGTCAGCCGTGTTCATCCACGACTCGCCGGACGAGATCCGCGACAAGATTCGTCGCGCGTTCTGCCCGCCGGGCGAGGTGGAGTTCAACCCGGTGCTCGACTGGATCGACAAGATCGTGTTTCGCATTTTGGGTGGTCCGTTCCAGGTGGAACGCTCGCCTGAGAATGGTGGATCGATCACGTT
>JBHEMA010000200.1:0-15681 GCA_046262795.1 Candidatus Dormibacteria bacterium
TGCTCAATGAGCGTCTGGTACACGTAGGGCGTCTCGTAGTAGCCGACTGCCCAGCAGCTCGTGTCGCTCGAGCACGTGGCTGCATCGAGCACCGATTGGATCTGCGATGTCACGGTCACAGCGTTCGGTGACGGTGTGATCACCCACGCCGAGCCGCTCAAGGTGTCAACGAGCGTCTGTATATATCCCGGGAAGCTGTAACCGACGGCGAAGCAGCGGTCGGCCGTCGTGCACGCGACCGCATAGAGCACGTTGCGCAGCGACACACCGGTGTTCGGTGACGTGACGATCGACCAGGAGCTGCCGTTCCACTGTTCCACCAGCGACTGCAGCGCACCGCCAGTTCCGGATGCTGCCGAGCCGACTGCCCAGCATTGCGTCGCGCTGATGCAAGAAACGCCGGTCAATAGGTTGGTCTCGGTCGCGCTCGTGTCGCCTGTGGCGACGACGCTCCACGCGGCGCCGTCCCAGTGTTCCGCAAGCGTCTGATCACCGGCAGACGTACCGCTGAGTCCCACCGACCAGCAATCGGCGACGGACGTGCAGCTGACGCTGTCGAGCGCATCGTCGTTCACGGGAAGCGTGTCAGCGGACGTGGCGGTGGTCCATGCTGCCCCGTTCCAGCGTTCGATCAGCGTCTGGTAGTGACCGTTGACACCGGAAGCGGCTGCGCCTACGCCCCAGCAAGCAGCGGTGCTCGTGCACGTGATTGCAGCGAGCAGGTTGTTCTGTGAGGTGCTCGTGTCCGTCGTCGGCGAGACGCTCCACGCGATACCGTCCCAGTGCTCGGCCAGCGTCTGCTCGATTCCCTGCGTCACCGTGTAACCGACCGCCCAGCAGTCCGAGACCGTATTGCAGCGGAGACCCAGTAGCAGGTTGTCCGACGACGCGCTCGTGTTCGCGGATGGCGTGATCGTCCAGGACGCGCCGTCCCAGTGTTGGATAAGGGTTTGCGATGCACCCCCGCTCACCGTGTGGTATCCGGCAGCCCAACAATCGGCCGCCGCGACGCATGTGATCGCACTCAAGCGGTTGCCTTCGTCCGCGCTCGTGTCGGGTGACGTCGCGAGCGACCACGCGGATCCGTCCCAGTGCTCGACGAGCGTCTGATACCAGCCGTGGGTGTAGTCAGCGTACGTGTATCCGGCGGCCCAGCAGTCGGCGCTCGAGATACAGCTCACCGCTGAGAGCAGTCCCACGGCGTACTTTGCGTCGGGTGAGGGGACGATCGACCAGTCGCTGCTCGTCTGACCCGGCGGCGACGATGCGCCCGGAGATGTGTTTGCCGGCGCCGCCGCCGTCGCGCAGTCCAGTGGGTCGATCGGTGTGTGCCCACAGGACGGCGACGGAGGCGCAGCTACGGGGGAGGATGGCGCTGCCGCCGAGTACCCACCCAGCGCATCCGGCGTTCGGGCCGCGGGCCGATCGGCGCCGCTCGCCGACGCCACGCATGTCTGAGCCAGCGCGCCGCACAGGCACAACGCCGCTGCAAGTGGGGCGAACCGTCGCACCTGAGACCCTTCCTCTGACGTGAATCCTTCCGAAGTGGTGCGAGCCTAGCAAACTACGGAGCACGCGGATGCAAGGTCAACGACGTAGGACGACAGCGGCGACCGCCATCTCGTTGCTCACCTGCGCGGTGGCGGCCTGCGGCGGCACATCAACCGCTGCGTCGCGCGCGACGCTCTCGTCGTCGCCTGCGACCGCAGCGGCTTCAGCGCCGACGTCCGCGCCAGTTGCCGTCACCGACAACACATGGACCGATTCGACCGATCCCACCGCAATCCCGCTCGGCGACGGCAGGGTGAGCACTCTGCCGGCGCGCGGTTCGGTCGATTCGTGTGCGACGAGCTTCGGTCCCGGCGGCGCCCAGGGAACAGGCCCGTGGATCAAGAGCGCGAACGGCACATGGGACTCGACCAGCAAACCTGCGGTGGGTGGCCAGGTGTCCTGGCCGAACGCGTCGCTGCAAATATCGCTGAGCGGGTCGACGAGAACGGTGAACACCAACGACCTGCCGCAGCAGCTCCCCACCGGAACGTTCCCGATCACATCGACGGATCCGGTGTCGCAGTACGACCGCAACCCCAACTCGATCAGCGCGCAGAAGATCGTGCTCAGCCTGCCGGCGCAACCGTCGCAGGCCGCAGCGTCGTCGTGCACGACGCTCGGCGCCATCGGCGTGATGACGGACGGCGTCCTCTTGTTCAACGCGCTGGATGCAGGCGGCCGCGACGCCGGCGCGCACGAGATCCAGGACAGGTGCGGGGGTCATCCGGAGATGCGTGGTCAGTATCACTACCACGCCATCTCCGCGTGTCTGGCGCCGGTGACCGCGGACGCATCATTGCTCGTCGGGTACGCGCTCGACGGCTACGGCATCTACGCAGAGTGGAATGCGCAGGGGAAACTCCCCACCAATGCCGACCTCGACGAATGCCACGGTCGCAGCAGCTCCGTGTCGTGGGACGGCGCCACCGTGACCATGTACCACTACGACCTCACGCTCGAATATCCATACACAGTCGGGTGCTATCGCGGCACGCCGTCGCACAGCTGAACGCGGTCGGCGTCAGGACGCGCCGTCGAGCGCAAGCTCCACGACGATGGGCGCATGGTCGGATGGCAGCTTTCCCTTGCGCATCTCGCGATCGACATACGCGTCGCGCACGGCGGCCTGCACCGCGTCGCTGACATAGACGAGATCGATGCGCATGCCCATGTTCTTATGGAAGTTGCCGGCGCGGTAGTCCCAGTAGGTGAACGGGCGGTCGTATTTCAACGGCCGAGGCACGACGTCGTGTAGTCCGAGCTCGCGCAGCCGCGCGAGCGCGTGTCGCTCCGGTTCAGTGACATGCGTCGAGCTGACAAAGGCCTGCGGGTCCCACACGTCGTCGTCGGTGGGAGCGACATTGAAATCACCACAGATCGCGAGTGGTTCGTCCCGCTCCAACTCCGTCTTGGCCACAGCATCGAGCGCGCGCAGCCAGCGCAGCTTGTATGCGTAGTGCTCATGACCCGGCTCGCGGCCGTTCGGCACATAGATCGACCAGACACGCAACGGTCCGCACTTCGCGCCGAGTGCGCGCGCTTCGACGCTGCCCTGCCAACCTTCGTCGCCGCTGAGCCCCGTGCTGACCTGCTCGATGCCCACGCGCGAGACGATGGCGACGCCGTTCCACGGTCCCTGGCCTGCGGCGACTGCCTCATAGCCCAGACCCGAGAGCTCGAGTCGCGGCAGCTTCTCGCCCGCGATCTTCGTCTCTTGCAGGCAGACCACATCGGGCCGGAGTCGCTCGAGCCATTCGAGAAGCCGCGGCATGCGCGGCACGATCGAGTTGACGTTCCAGGTGGCAAGCAGCAAACCGCCCGGCATTGTGCCCGGCAGGTCACGTGTGCCGTGTCAAGCCGTCACGCGCTGGCGGGAGCGTCGGCTCCTGCTCGCAAGACATGAAAAGAGCGCCGGCTTGCGCCGACGCTCTTTTCGAGCTTGTTTCTGAGTGGCCGATCAGTACCGGTCGCTCACGACGGTGGTGCCGCCGCCACCGGCAGGCGGGTAGTCGCGCCGGCGGCTGAAGTGCCCCGGTCCTGCCCACGACGACCAGAACACGAGCGACAGGATGACCCCGAGCGCTCCGACGGCGAGCAGGATCAACCCGACGGTGTGGAGGTCGATCCCGCTTCCGCCGGTGCTCACGTTCACCGCGAAGGCGAGGATGGCGCCCACTGCGATCAGAAATATTCCGACTCCAAGTCCCATGATGCCTCAAGGCCTCCTAGTTGGGTATGACGTTATCGAACATACCCACTATCAAGATTGTTGTCAAGCCCGCCAAACGATTCAGGCTCAAGGTCGAGAAGCCGGCTCAGGCGGAGGTGATCGTCAGGCGGTCGCGCAGACCGCGGCAGGCTCTCCGTCCATGGCGTCGAGCACCGAGACCACGAGCGCGATGACGCCCGCGTTGGCGCCCATCTGCACGTGGGTTGCTTTGACCTCGACGCAGTCGGCATCCCGGTCGCAGCAGGCGCGCCAGTCGACGACGCCGTCAGTCTTGCTGTAGAAGGCGGTGAAAGGCAACCCTGCCGGGAACTGCTGTTCCATCGTCTCGCGTACCTGGCGCGCGCAGTCGCCGTCGACGCAGTCGGCGCCGAGGACCATGCGCGCCCCCACCGCGTTGAGTCGTGTCAGCGTGCGCAGATGCAGGTTGAGGAACCGGTTCACCGCCAGTGGGTGCACCGTCGGACTCGCCAGTGTCACCAGGCCCGCGACGAGATCGGGCCGTCGCAGCGTCAGGAGCTTGCCGAGCATGCCGCCGCGGCTCCAGCCGACGACGGCGACGCGACGGTCGCGATGGGTCACGAACGTCTCCAATCGCTCCTCGAGCCGTTCGACGAGCTCCATGGTGCAGCCCACGTTCATGCCGATGCGCGCGCGCATCGTCGGATGCCCGCGAGCGTGGAGCATGCGTTCCATGCGCGCCATCGTCCAGTCGCCGGCCATGTAGCCTGGGATGAGCAGTGCGGGCACGCGGTACGCGGGAACAGGCGCGCGCCTGCGGAATCGATCCACCGGCACCGTCGCCATGCGGAGGGCTGACGCGCCCTCGCGCGCGAGCCGCGGAATTGAGGGCCAGAACACGCCGGGAACCCTTCCGTCCCCGCTTGCCTCAGCCATGCTGCGATTATCCGCAGGCCCTGCAGCGTCTGAGCCCGGCGCTACATCACCCGGTCGTCGGAGACCACGTGCACCGCGGCTTCCTCGGCGGGCTCATCGTCGGGCTGATCGACGACGTCCGCATCGGGCTCTGACGTCGTGGCGGACATGTCGTCCTGCCCGGGCTCGGGCGCGAGCAGCGGCCTTGTCTGAGGATCTTGGGCCTGAAGCGTCTCGTCAGGCTCCTCTTCGGCGAGGCGCTCGTCGAGCGACTCCTGGCGGTACTCGTCGTCACCGCGCGGCGTTCTCGGCAGCGACGTGTCGCGTACGGCATCGTCGTCCTCGGTGCCGGTGACCTCCGCTGGATCCGGCTCCTCCGTGCCCGGCCAGACATCGTTGTCGGCGGGGACGTCGTTCCAGGGGAGGTCTTCAGGATGCTGTGTCATGCAGGCATCATGAATGAGCGGTACTCCTGCTGAGGCTACGTGCCGGAGAACCGCGGAGCACGTTTCTCGAGGAAGGCGCCGATCCCCTCGTAGAAGTCACTGGTGCCGACGGCAGCTTCCTGTAGCCGCTCTTCAACCTCCAGCTGCCCTTCCAGGTCGTTGGAGGACGAGAGCGCCAGCGCTTCTTTGATGAAGGCAAGCGATCGCGGCCCGTTGGCGAGTTGTGTCGCGATTCCGAGTGCGGTCGCAAGCAGCTCGTTGTCTGGCACGACGCGGCTGACGAGTCCGATGTCCTGCGCACGACGGGCGTCGACCGTCTCGCCGAGCATCATCAGCTCGGCAGCCCGCGCGGGTCCCACGAGCCGCGGCAGAAAATAGGTGCTGCCCGCGTCGGGGACGAGGCCGATGCGAACGAATGCCTGCACGAACGTCGCAGACTCGCTCGCGATCCGAAGATCTGCCGCGAGCGCGAGCGAGAACCCCGCGCCGGCCGCTGGACCGTTGACTGCAGCGATGACCGGTTTGGGAAGCGCGCGCATCGTCTTGATGGCAGGGCCGTAGTACTCACGGAGAGCGCGGCGCACGTCGACGGACGATGCTCCGTCTTCCGAAGCAGCGCGAAGGTCCAGTCCGCTGCAGAACGCGCGTCCGGCGCCGGTGATGAGGACCGCTCGGACGCCGTCATCGCTCTCGGCGGCGCGAAGCGCCGTTGTGAGCGCGGTGAGCAGCTGCGGCGTCACCGCGTTGAGCCGGTGCGGCCGGTTCAGGGTGAGCGTGAGGATGCGGTCGGCTCGCTCTTCGAGGACGGGCGGCGCCGCAACCTCGGTATTCATGAGGCGATCACTCTAGCCGGTCCCGTGCTATCACCTGGCCAGCACCATGAAGTCCGACGAGCACGGCGGCGTCCACCACGATGCGCACCTCGATCCGGCGGCGCGAGTCGAGCGGGGCGCCACGATCGGCGCCGGCACGCGGGTCTGGGGTCTTGCGCACGTGCGCGCTGGTGCGCGCGTCGGACGTGACTGCGTGATCGGTTCGGGCGCCACGATTGATCTCGGCGTGGTCGTCGGCGACCGCTGCAAAATCCAGAACGCCGCGCTGCTGTACCACGGGGTCCAGCTTGGTAACGGCGTCTTCGTTGGTCCGGCTGCGGTGCTGACCAACGACCGGCGGCCGCGCGCAATCGATCCCGACGGCGCACTGCTCTCGGGCGGTGACTGGAGTGTGTCGCCGATCGTCATCGACGATGGCGCGAGCATCGGCGCGAACGCGACGGTGGTTGCGGGCGTCCGTATCGGCGCGTGGGCGATGGTGGGTGCCGGTGCGGTCGTCACACGCGACGTGCCGGCGCACGCGCTGGTGACCGGCGTGCCGGCGCGACACGCCGGGTGGGTGTGCGCGTGCGGTGAGGTCGCCCACGGTTCAGGCGAGATCACGTGCCGTGCGTGCCACCGTCACTTCAACGTCGGCTGACACCGTCACCGAGACGGCGCAGGTGCTCGAACGTGTAGATGCCGGTGTTGTGGCCGTCGGTCCACACGGCGTTGAGGCCGTACGCGCCGACGAGTGAGATGTCGGCGAGCTCATCCTCACCGGGGTGCAGCTCGGGGTCGCTCGCAAAGCGGCCGGCCGAACCCGCCTCGCCGCGGCACGCGGCGCACGGGCAGGCGCGTCGCAGCACATCGAACGGAATGCGATGGGTGACCCCGTCCGACCACTCGATGAGCAACGCGCGTGCCGCTTCGTCGTAGTCGAATCGCTCGGGCCGCGAGGGCCGCGAGGGTTGTAAGGGATCCGTCATGGAAGGCGTGCGTAGTATCGGCGGCGATGCGCGTCTTTGGTGTGGATCCACGCTGCTCAACAGCGTGGCGACGTGGTGACCAACGCGCATCGCGCATGTGGTCGCCGGCGTGCGCACACTGCAGGTGACGGGCTACAACGGGAAGCAGCGCCCGACGCTGGCGGCGATGGATCAGCAGCTCGGCGGGGGCGAGGCTCCGGGCATCGGCTTCGCAATTCCGAGCAACACGCTTAAGGCCGTCGCCTCACAGCCCGTGCAGTTCGCGCACGTGGTTGGGCGAGCTTCCTGGAAGCTGACGCTGGTCGCGCAGACTTAGCGCAGCACCGACTGCAACTTCATGGCGAGCCCCATGTCGCCCTTGATCTTGATCTTTCCGCTCATGAACGCCATGGTCCCGTCGAGCTTGCCGAGCGCGAGATCGACGAAGTCGGACGACTTCATGGCGATGGTGATGTTCGGATTCTCCGGCGAACCCTTGCCGACGTCGGCGGTGCCGTCCTTCAGCGCGATGTGGTACTGACCGCCATCCTCATCCTCGGCAAGGTCGAAGGCGTACACCGCGTTCATTCCCTGAACCTTCGACGGATCCGACGTCAGGCGGTTGCTGATCTCGGTGAAGACCTCAGACGCAGTCGGCACGATCAAACCTCCTCGGATTCGTGGTATTGCCCCGCTCGTCGGCCAGTCTACCTATTGAACCCTCTTGGTCGTGGGTACACTCGCGCCATGTGGTTCTGGGTGGCGTGGTTGGTGGTAGGACTGCTGCTGGTTGCACTCGAGGTGCACTCGCAAGCGTTCTTCGCGATCTTCCTCGCGGTCGGTGCGTTTGCCGCCACGATCGTCACTGCGGTGGGCGTGCCGATCTGGTTGTCGGCCGTCGTGTTTGCCGGCGTGTCGCTCGGCGGGACGCTCTTCATCAGGCCGGGCTTGAAGCGCTTGTCGGACCGCCACATGGGTCCACGCCTCGCGCTTCCCGGTTCGTCCGACGGCCTCGTCGGGTCACGCGCGCTCACCGTGGACGCGGTCGGTGATGAGCACCATCCAGGTCACGCCCGGCTCGCCGGCGAGAAGTGGCTGGCCGTGACCGAGGAACCCGGTGGAGTTGCACCGGACACGCAAGTGATGGTGGTTGACGTTCGCGGCACGACACTGGTGGTCATGCCGTTCGCCGGCAGTTAGGGGAGACAGCTCAATGGAAGTCGTGACCGGAGTCATCGTAGCTGTGATCGTCATCGTGGTGGCGATCATCCTCGGTGCATCGATCAAGATCGTGCAGCAGGGATATTCAGGAGTCATCACGCGCTTCGGGCGCTTCCGGCGCGAGGTGCAGCCGGGCTTGACGATCATCACGCCGTTTCTCGAGCGCATGGTCCGCGTCGATATGCGCGAGACGCCGCGGACCGGCGACCGTCAGGACGTGATCACCGCAGACAACGTCGCCGTCGCGGTCAACGCCACGATCTTCAGCCAGGTGATCGAGCCGCGGGCAGCGCTGTTCAACGTCTCCGACTACTACGTCGCCATCGATCAGCAAGCACGCACGACGCTGCGCAATGCGTTCGGCAACGTTTCGCTGGACCAGGCGTTGTCCTCGCGCGAGCAGATCAACGCCAGCATGCAGCAGCAGATGGAGCAGGTCACCGACAAGTGGGGCATCCGCATCAACAGGATCGAGATCGTCGACATCACGCCGCCCAACACGATCCTGCAGGCGATGGCGCTGCAGAAGCAAGCGGATCAGGAAAAGCGTGCGCGCATCCTCCAGTCGGAAGGGCAGCAGCAGTCGGCGGTCAACATCGCCGACGGTAATGCGCAGGCCGCGGTGCGCCAGGCCGAAGGGGAGAAGCAGGCCGCGATCCTGCGCGCCGAAGGCAACCGGCAATCGTCGATTCTCGAAGCAGAGGGACGGTCGCAGGCGATTCAGAGCGTGTACGGCGCGATCAAGGGGGCGCAGCCGGACCCGACGATGGTGGCGATCCTGCAGCTCGACACGCTGGCGAAGTTCGCTGAGTCGGACAACTCGAAGATCATAGTGCCGATGGAAGCTGCGGGACTGCTCGGTGCAGCTCAGGCACTGCGTTCGGTGCTGTCCGAGGCGCCGAGCGGGAACTCCGCCAAGCCTGGCGGCTGATCCCTCGAATCCAGCGGGGGCGCCATGAGCGAGCAGGAGGCGCTCTTTCCGTCGAGCGACTCTGACGAGGCTCGCGGCGCGGACGGCACCGAGTCGCGCGAGGGCAGCAGCGCGTCGACGCTTGCGGCGCACGCGCCGCTGGCGACGCGCATGCGACCGCGGTTGCTCGACGAGTTCGTCGGCCAGGATCAGGTGGTTGGCGCGGGCAGCGTGCTGCGGCGCGCCTTGGCCAAGGGTGAGATCCCGTCGATGATCCTCTGGGGTCCGCCGGGTACGGGCAAGACGACGCTGGCGTTGCTCATCGCTGACATCGCCACCGCTGCGTTCGAATCGGTCAGCGCGACGAGTGCGGGTGTCGCCGATCTCCGACGCATCGTGGAGCGCGCGCGCGAGCGTGCTCGCAGCGGCCGGCGCACGGTGCTGTTCATCGACGAGATCCATGGCTTCAACAAGTCGCAGCAGGATGCAGTGCTGCCGCACGTCGAGTCCGGGCTCGTCACGCTGCTCGGCGCCACCACCGAGAACCCGTCGTTCGAGGTGAACTCCGCGCTGCTGTCGCGGACACGCGTGCTGCGACTGGACGCGCTGAGCACGGACGTGATCGCCGGCCTGGTCGAGCGCGCGTTGCACGACACCGAGCGGGGGCTTGGCGCGCACGGCGTGTCCCTCGACGACGACGCACGTGACCGGCTCATTGCGTTGAGCGGCGGTGACGCGCGGGTCGCGCTGAACGCGCTAGAGCTCGCGGTCGCGGCGGCGCGAGGAGCCGACGGTGCTGCACATGTGGCGGTCGCGGATGTGGAAGGCGCCATGCAGCAACCGTCGCTGCTCTACGACCGCGCCGGCGACCAGCACTACTGGCAGATCTCCGCGTTCATCAAGTCAATGCGCGACAGCGATCCGGACGCAAGTGTGTACTGGCTGGCACGAATGCTCGAAGCGGGCGAGGACCCGCTGTTCCTCGCGCGACGCATGGTGATCCTCGCCGCCGAAGATGTCGGGCTCGCAGACCCGCATGCGTTGTCGGTTGCCATCGCCGCACAGCAAGCGGTGCACTTCGTGGGCATGCCCGAGGGATGGCTGCCGCTCGCCGAAGCAGCGTTGTATCTCGCCACGGCGCCGAAGAGCAATTCCGCGATGCGCGCGTACCTCGCAGCGCGCGCCGATGTCGGCGCTACGTTGCATGAGCCCGTGCCGCTGCATCTGCGCAACGCTGTCACTGCGCTCGATCGTGCATCGGAGTTCGGCAGCGGGTATCGGTACGCGCACACCCAGCCGGACGCCATCGTGGATCAACAACATCTGCCCGATCGACTGCTCGGCAGGCGCTATTACGAGCCGACAACCCATGGCGCCGAGGCCGACATTGCGAAGCGCCTCGAGCGAATGCGCGCCCGCCTTCGCGATCAAGGCCGCGAGTCTTAAGACGATTGGACGAGCGTCGCCTGGGCCGTTGCTGCGGCACCATCCTCAGCGAGAGGTGGTGGAAGCAGTCACACACGATCCGACGATTACGGGCATCGGCCTGCGGCGCCTGCGCTGGCAGCTGATCCTGGACGGCGGCTCGGACATACCACCCATCACATCCGACAACTCCATTCCCCTGATCGGCCCCCAGCCGACACGTCTCGGGGACCCCGCCCGGCACCGCTTGCCCCACCCCAGGTAGCCGGGCGGGACCCCGCCCCCTTTCATCCGATAGAGGGACACAGCACGGCTGTTTTCGCCTACTCTGGCAGCAAGGTGGAACAGCCGCAGGGCGAGGGGATCACCGTCCTCATCGTCGACGACCACCCACTGGTTCGCCGCGGCCTGTCGTCGCTGCTCAGCAGCGCCCAGGGCATCAGCGTTGTCGGCACGGCGGCCGACGGCGAGCAGGCGGTCAATCAGGTGGCCGAATCGAAGCCGGATGTCGTCCTCATGGACGTCTCGATGCCTGGGATCAACGGCATGGAGGCCGCTCGGCGGGTTCTCGAAGCTGCTCCCGAGACGCGGGTGGTCATGCTCACCTCGTTCTCGCAGCGAGACGTCGTCGTCGACTCGTTCGACGCCGGTGCGGTCGGCTTGCTGCTCAAGGACGCGGAGCCGCAGGAATTGATCAACGGGATCCGCGCGGCGGCGCGCGGCGACGCGCCCGTCTCACCACGCGCCGCCAAGCAGCTGCTGAGCGAACGGGTGCAGCGGCGGCCACTGGAGGAGCTCACTCAGCGCGAGCGCGACGTGCTGACGCTGGTCGGTAAGGGACTTGCCAACAAGCAGATCGCGTGGCGCCTCGGCATCAGCGAGAAGACGGTGAAGGCGCATCTCGGCAGCATCTTCGACCGCCTCGGCGTGCAGGACCGAACGCAGGCAGCGCTGTGGGCTCAGAAGCACGGACTGACCGAGGGGACGACGGCCCTACGCTGACGGCGCCAGCTTGACCAGTGCGCGTGCGAACGCGGCGACGGACTCGTCGAGGTCCGACAGCGTATGCACCGCCGAACAGAACGCGCTGGTACGAAGCAGGTCGACACCCTCAGCCCGCATGGCTCCCGACAACTGCGCCTGGAGCGCCGGGTCGTCGAGCGCGATGTGCACCATGCTGCTCAGCCGCCAGACCTTGCCCGCGATGCCGGCCTGGCTCAGCGTGGTTCGCCATTCCCCCTCGAGGGTGCGTGCGTAGCCGTCGGCTGTCCGCTGCGGCACGCCATCGCCGGCGATGTGAAGCGTCGCCACGCCGGCAGCCGCGGTGAGCGGATTGGCGTTCCACGTACCGGGATGGGCGATGGTGCCGGCGAGCAGCTCCATGAGATGGCGCCGTCCTGCGACGGCACCACCGGGAAGCCCGCCCGACATGATCTTGCCGAAAACGCTCAGGTCGGGCTGTATGCCGAGCAACGCCTGCATGCCGCCGGGGGCGACGCGGAATCCGGTGACCACTTCGTCGAACACGAGCACCGTGCCCGTGCTGCTGCACACGTCGCGCGCCCGCGTGACGATGGTCTCGTCCAGCGACAGCTGACCGTAGTGCGCGCCGGACACCTCGATGATCAAGGCGGCGACCGTGCGATCTTCGAGCGCGCGCTCGAGTGCGCCGTGGGCTGCGGCATCGATGACACGCGTATCGGCGGCAATCGACGCCGGCACGCCGGGACCCCGCCGCGGCTGTCCGTCTGCTCCGAGGTCGACGCTGACGGCGTCGTACCAGCCGTGGAAGTGCTCGTGGAGCTTGGCGATGCGATCGCGTCCCGTTGCAGCGCGCGCCACCCGCATCGCGAGCATCACGGCCTCGGTGCCAGACGCCGTGAAGCGCACCTCTTCGACGGATGACACCATCGAGCGGATGAGCTCGGCCCATTCAACTTCGAGCGGGTGCGCCGCTCCGTAATGCGTGCCCCGAGCGACCTGCGTCTGCACCGCGTTGACAACCGCCGGGTGCGCGTGTCCGAGCAGGAGTGCGCCGTGGCCCATCGTGTAGTCGATGAGCTCGCGCCCGTCGACCAGCCACTTGCGGGATCCTTGTGCGCGCTCAACGTATACAGCCGGTTCGTAGGCGCGGGCGACGTGCGTCGACCCGCCCGGGAGTACCTCGCGGGCGCGCTGCGAGAGCTCTTCAGCGCTCCACGTGAGGTCGGTGGTGGGGGACGTCACTGCAGGGCAGCATAGCTGTCACCGCTGAACTCACAACCTGTCGTTCGTTTGGAGGCGACGGTGGGAATCGAACCCACGATGAAGGTTTTGCAGACCTCTGCCTTACCACTTGGCTACGTCGCCGTGGAATACGATTTTCAGGTTTCCGGACCTCTCAGCAGGCCTTTGGCAGCTTCGTTGACACCTTCGCTCTCAGAAGTCAACGCTGCCGAGATCGCCACGGCGCAGTGGCTCGGAGCCGACGCGGGCAGCGACTTGGCGGGCCCTGACGGTGCGACAGGGTACTACCGAATCATGCGAGGTGACGGACGAGTCGTTGCTCAGGTCCGTCACGTATCGCTTCCTCTCAGCTGAGAGCGCGATCCGTGCCCGGGAAGTGCTAACCATCGGATCCCGACACGACAAGATCCGCGCGCGGCACAGGGTTGTCAGTCTTGAAGTGAGCGTTCTCCGCTTCCATCCACGTCAACCACCGCGACCGCATCGCCGGACCATCGCGTTCCACACCTCGTTTGAGCCTCGCATCGCTCGGCGCGTCGACCCAGATGCGTATGAGAGATATCGGTTGAATTCTCGTCGCATGGCTCCAACACCTTCCAGGACGACGAAGGTCGGCATCGACGCAACTTCCGTCCACTCACCAAGCGTGCGACGCCGCCAGTCGTAGCGCTGCCAGCGCGGCTGGCACCCGTTACGCAGCGGTTCGAGAACCTGTTCGATGACACGCGGCCATCCACCGAGCGGGTCTTCCCAACTCGCGAAGTCATCGGTGGGGATGACAACCGCGTCGCCGATGCACGTAACGAGGCGCGCAGCAAACGACGACTTGCCGGCGCCTCCGCCGCCGTCAACAGCTACGACGACTGTTGTCATGCCGTGAGCAGGGCGGGATCGTCGAATCCTCCGCGCGATCCCGTCGACGGTCAGGTCAGATCGTGGTCTTGCGGAATCGCTTGTGACGCACTTCGAGCGCGAGGCCGGCGACGAACAGCCCACCTGCGACGAGCAGCGGCGTCCACGGCGTCTCCGGGGTGTTCGCTGACACGCTCGCCGGCCCGATCGTCGGACCGTCGGTTTGCCGCGTCACGTATGTGTGGCAGGTCGCGTCCCCATTGCTGCAGCCGAAGTTGTGGTGTGATGCTTTCGGCCACGTCACCAAGAGCTGCCCTTGGTTGTCCAGCGCGATGCCCCAGACGTCGGTGGAGCGGTTGCAGGCGAACCCGTTGATGGCGGATTGCGGAGGCTGATTGCAGGCTCCCATCATCTCGCTCGCGCTCCAGCCCGAGTACGCCGGTGACGAGGTTGCGTCGGTGATCTGCGCGTACGCGATAGCCGGCGACGTATCGAGCGCGTCTGTCGTCTGTGCCGCTGTCAGGTACCAGTCAGCGGTGGTGGCCGGCGCATTCTCTTCAACACCGGCGAAGTACGCCATGTCGATCTGGCCGGGTCCTCCAGCGACGATGTGCGGCAACAGGTTGCCGGCTCCACCGCCCGGTGCAACCGTGACGGGGCTCGACCAGATCTGCTTGGACGGACCGGTGATGCCGTACGGGTTGGCGATGATGTCGGACTCGGTCGCGTGCACGTACTTGATGGCGCCGCCGTCGTAGTCCGGATACGACTGTGGCGACTCCGGATAGAGGATGTAGACGTTCCCGGCGGAATCGATCGCGCCCGGCGCCAGCTGCATGCCGACGATCTTCGCGGCCGCGTTGTCGTCGACCGCGAGCGACTGCGTCCACCCGCCGGGTGCGCCCGCCGGCAAGGCGGTACCGCTCTCGGGGGCGGTCGCGATCCACACACGTGTCGCCGCAACAACGTTGATCTCGAAGCTTCCGGTCACCGACGCACCGCATCCGCCGGCGACGATGGAGCTGCGGCTGCCCCACACCGCGTATAGCTGGCCGTTGTTCTGGTCAACGAAGAGGTTCGACGGGCCGCCGGAGTCGGCGCACTGGAGATCGGTGTTGGCCTGCTCACCGGGCGTCGTCAGCGGGATGAACGGGCCGAACGACGCGCCGGCGTCGGTGGAGGTGGCGACGTACATGTTGTGGTTCGCAGTGCCGGACGCCAGGTTGTGCATGAGCATGTAGACGCGGTCGTGCGGTCCGGTCGCCAGCCAGGGACGGTCTTGATCCGCGTACTGAGACCCGTCGGTGTTGGGCGCGCCTGCGAGCGTCGACGTCGTCCAATTCGCACCGCCGTCGTCGGACCACGACGTGCGGAAGTTCAGGCCTGCGGTGTCGAGCTCAGTGGCAATCAGCCTTCCTGGATGTGCCGACGCAGCGGGCATCGAGACCAGGTCGACATCAATCGTCGGAATCGACTGGCCCGCAATGCCACCTGCATTGGTCGCATGCCAATTCGCCAGGCCGTCGTCGGACTCGTAGACCGTGGCGGTGCCACCGATGTTGCTGATCGCGTAATGCTTGCCATCGGGCGTCACCGTGGCGCGTGGCTCGCTGCCGCCGTCGGAGCTCGGGAGCGCCATCGCGTATCCGAGCGTGATCGGCCCGGTTGCGTGCGCAGTACGAGGCAGCGCAATCGTTGCTGCAACCCCCGCGGCGAGCGCGATTCCCAACGTGACGTGGGCCGTGGCGGTGGTTTTGCTCATTCCCTTGAACCGTCCTCTGCGAATGGATCCTTCCTTGCTGGCACCGTACCATAGAGAACGTTCCGCCTCCGGCGAACCTGCAGCCGTGCGAGATCGGGTTCAGCGCGCAGCGGCGAGCTGGGGCGTCGCGTCCGGATCGGGCGGCAGCACGAAGGCGACCTCGAGCGACTCTGCGAGGGCGCGAAGCCGCGCATAAAAGCCGCTGGTGTGCGGTGAACGTGCCAGCCGCAATCCCGCGAAGTCGTAGTGGTGCACCCACTCGTGCAGGAGCGTGTTGAGGAAAACCTTGGGGCTGATGACCTGCTGACGCACGGCGGTGCGATGGTAGATGCGGATGCGAGCATCAGCGACGACGCCGCCGCGCGAGTCGCACCGGTAGTACCCGTACGTCTTGCTCTGCAGCCG
>JBHEMA010000201.1:0-8956 GCA_046262795.1 Candidatus Dormibacteria bacterium
CACACTCATCAATCACATCGTCACGCGCGCGGTCGGCAGGCAACGCATCTTCAAGCCCGATGTGGTGATCGCCGTGATGGCGGCACTGCCGGGGGATCAGCGCCGTGCGCTGCTGGAGGCCGCGATCCTCGCCGGTGCTCGCACGGCATACCTGCTCGATGCGGCGATCGCATCGGCAATGGGATGCGGGATGAAACTCGGCGGGCCGAACGGCCACCTCGTCGTCGACATCGGCGCGGGCAAGACGGACATCGCCGTGCTTGCCATGGAGGGAACGATTGCCGGACGCAGCCTCGCGGGGCACGGTGGCGAGCGCTTGCACGGCTGCATCGCCGATCATCTGCGCACCGCGCACGGTCTCATCGTCGACGCGCACGTCGTAGAGGACATCATCGCGTCGGTCGCGCGCGTCGGCGCGCACGAGGAGCGCAGGATGGACGTTACAGGCAGCCGCGATGGCAACGCCGTCAGCGAGAGTCTCACGTCGACCGAGCTGACGTCGTGTCTCGATGCGCATGTGCGTGGCATCGCCTCCGCACTGGATGACGTGCTCGCCGAGACACCGGCTTCCTTGCGTGACGACATCGGCGGTGAGGGCATCGTCCTGACGGGCGGCGGTGCGCGCCTCGAGGGACTCGCGCGTGCACTCTCCGCGTCGACTGGCATCCATGTGCATGTCGACGGTGAGCCGCAGCTGTGCACGGTGCGTGGTACCGGCTATGCGCTGGACAACCTCGACGTGCTCAAGCGCAATTTCATGTACATTCGATGACCGGCAACTTCTCCGACCAACCTGGCGCGCCGCAGCCGCCCGATTCGCCGTACCTGCCACCCGGATGGGGCACTGGCTACGATCCCGACTCAGTTCCGGGAGCGCCACCCCCTCCGCCGCCATTGTCGGACGGCCCGGCACCGCGGCGAAGGATCCTCTTGATCGCGCTGCTCGCGGGCGTCGTGATCGTCGTCGCCGGGGTTGGAGTCCCGTTGGCCATCCTGAACCGGTCGTCACCGACGGCACCCGTAGGGCCGCCACGTTCAGCGCCGTCACGCGGACCGTCTCCTTCGGGAGGCGCCGTCGATGCACACGCCAAGGCTCTGTATGACCAGGCGCTCGCGGCGATGCGCGCAGCGTCCGGATGTCACTACGTCGCCATGACCGCGGGACCCGGCGGCTCGCAGCAGATCGAGGGCGACGCGGGGAAGAACGACGGCACCCAGCAGATCACCCTGACCTCGCGATACGGCGCCGAACAGTTCACGTTGGTCCTCGTCGATGGTGGCGTCGTGTTCTTCCAGGGAAATGGCGCCGCGCTTCAGGATCAGCTCGGAGTCGCTGCAGCGCGCGCCGCCGATCTCAATGGAAAGTGGGTCTCGCTGTCGATGGGCGACGGTCCGTATGACGTCGTCGCCCCCGGAATCACCGTCGCCGATCAAGCGACGGAGACAGAGCTCGTGCCGACCGGCTCGCACTCCGCGACGGCGCCCGATGGAAGTGCTGCAACACGCCTGGATGGAAATGTTCCGGCGACAGCAGAGGCACCGGGGGGCATGGCGCGCCTCGACATCGCGCAGTCGACGCAATTGCCGATCACGTACGTCTCGACCGTGTCCGGGAGCGGCATCAGCATCACCAGCACGACGACGTTCAGCAAGTGGGGAACGGCGCCGTCGGTGACGGCTCCCACCGGTGCCGTAGCCTGGTCGACGCTGGGTGCGAGCGAGCCCCCGGGTGGTTACGGAAGCGGTGGATTCGGCGCCGGTCCCGGCGGATCACCGACGCCGGGCACGTTCTAGCGACGTTCGTTCACGCTCGCGGTTGCCCCTCCGGTCTTGACGCGCACGCGCTCTTGCGCTGAGCCGACCGGCCGGCACCGAGTCGTCGCGCACCATAGGATGGCCGCATGCGGTGGTGGCGGTTCTTGGGCGTTGGTCTGCTCCTGAGCGCGTGTTCGGCAAGTCCCGCGCCGGTACCGCACACGTCCTCGCAACCAGCATCGATCGCGAGCACACGCCCGACGACGGCGCCAACACCGACGCCAGCGGCGTACGCGATCGCCGCGCTGCGCGCGCGGCCAAAGACCGCGGGCGGTTCCATCACTGTCGGCGGAATGATCTTGCGAGGAAACGGCTTCACAAAGTCGTCGGTCACATGGACAAGCGGCGGCGCAACCATGACGGGAGTCATCGACATCCCTGACGGCGGCGGTCAGCACCCTGTCGTCGTCGTCAACCACGGTTACGTCGCCGCCGACCAGTACTCTGTCGGCGAGGATTCGGCGAAGTACGCAGAACCCATGGCATCCGCCGGCTACCTCACGATCTCGCCGAACTATCCCGGATATTCCGGGTCCGGGCCCGGCGAGTCCGGTGTGCCGAACATCGTCGCTGAAGCGATCAGTGACATCGACCTCATCAGCGAGCTGCGCACGCTGCCGCAGGCGGATCTGTCACGCATAGCTGTGGCGGGCCACAGCAACGGCGGAGGCGTTGCGCTCATTCTGATGGTCGCGGACTCGGCCATCCGCACTGCCGTGCTCTATGCGCCGGTCAGCAGCGACATGGCGGACAACGCGCGCAAATGGTGGGTGCCGGCGGGCACCACCGCCGGATTGCCCAGTCCCGACGTCAATCCGCAACCGTATGCAGCGATGTCGCCGCGACCATTTTTCTCTGCGCACACGCCGCCGGCGCTGATCATGCAGGGCTCGTCGGACGAGCAGATTCCCGCAGCATGGACATCGGCGACGGTCAACGCGCTGCAGCAGGTTGGCGCACGCGTGAGCTGTGTCAGCTTCCCTGATGCGATGCACATCTTCGCTGGCGGTGACCTCGCGCACGCCAACGACCTTGCAATCGCGTGGTTGCGCAGCACGATGCCGTGAGCGTTACGCTCCAGCCGGTGCGGCGCACGCACGCCATGCGACTCTGCGAGCTGTACATCACAAATCGGACGTTCCTCGAGCCGTTCTCACCGGTGTTCGACGACCGCTTCTTCACCGAAACGGCGCACCTCGAGCGGATTGAGGCGCTGCGTCGGCTCGCGCGCGAGGACCGCACGTACGGCTATACCATCGACGTCGATGGCGAACTCGCGGGCACGCTGACGATCTCGGACGTGATCCGCGGCAGCTTCCAGAGCGCCCACCTCGGATACTGGGTGAGCCGCCATTTGAACGGCCGCGGTGTTGCGACGCTCGCGGTGCGGCAGGCGGTCCGCATGGCATTCGACGAGCTGGAGTTGCACCGCCTCCAGGCGGCGACGCTCGTCCGCAACGTCGCGTCACGTCGCGTGCTCGACAAGAACCGGTTCAGCGAGATCGGACTGGCGCGCGGCTACCTCCGCATCAACGGACGGTGGCAGGACCACGTGCTGTACGCGCGCGTAGCCACCGGAACCTAGAGCCCGGCCTCGATCCCGGCGAGCACGTCTTCGACGCGGATTTGGTCCATGTGCGAGCCGGCTGGACCGTCGCCGTTGGTCGCGGGCGTTTGCGCCTGGATGATGCGGTGGCCGGCGCCGTAGGGCCCGCGAGCGCGGCCGTCCGTGGGTCCGAAAAGTCCGACCGCCGGGGTGCCGACGGCGCCGGCGAGATGGAGCAGCGGGCCGTCCGCGCCGACGAAGAGGTCGCAACGCGCCAGAATCCCGGCGACCACACGGAGATCGTGCTCCCCGCTGAGGTCGGCGACGCTGACCCCGAGGTCGAGCATCATCTGGTCGATGACGGCTCGGTCGTCGGCGTTGCCCAGCAGGACGATGCCGGCGCCTTGGCGCCGGGCGAGGCCGTTGGCGAGCAGGGCCCACCGTTGCGGATCCCACGCGGTCTGCGCGCGGCCGTCGCGCTTTGGTTCGGCTGCACCCTCGCCGGGCGCCAGCGCGATGAGCAACCGCCCGTCCACGAGACCCGTCTCTTCGAGGAGGCGCTCGGCGTCGCGACGCGCTTCGGGGCCCGGCTCGAGGCTCGCGTTGTGGATCTGCACCGCGTGGCCGAGCACCGCGGCCATGCGCAGCCATGTGGGCGCGTCGTTCTCGCCTGGCGCGGCATGCGGACGCGCGGTCAGCAGCAGTGAAGTCGTCCCCCCGCCGGGGCCGATGCGTTCCGGCACGCCGGCGAGGTACGCCGCAGCGCGCAGGCAGGGGCGGCGGCCGCAGATGAGGACTGCCTCGAGGCGGCGGCGACGGAGGGCGAGCCACACGGGTGCGAGGGGCCGCAACCGGCGGTGCCCATCGAGCGAGCGCAGCCCCACGAGCTCCTCGACGCCGCCGACACCGTCGGCGACGCTCGCGGCGGCTCTGGGGTAGATCAGCGTGATCTGCGCCTCCGGGGACGCAGCGCGCAAGGTGCGCAGCAGCGGCGTGGCCTGCACCGTCTCGGTGACACCACCGCTGACGACGACGGCGATTCTCACGGCGCAACGGTAGCGGTTGCAACGCCCGCCTGGAGACGGCTGCAACCGACCAAACGGTGCAACCATACGAGGCGATGCAGTCGACTCTTTGTGACCGCGACCTGCTCAGCGTCGCGGATCTCACGGAAGCGGAGATCGACCTGCTGCTGCACGCCGCCGCGGCGGCAAAACGCGGCGTCGATCCCGGGCGTCCGCTCGAGGGCCGTGCCATCGGACTGATCTTTCAGCGACCGAGCAACCGGACCCGCGTGTCATTCGAGGTCGCGATCCACCGCCTCGGCGGTCATCCGATCGCGCTGTTCAATCCGGAAGTCCAGCTCGGCGAGCGTGAGACCGCGGGCGATATCAGCCGCATCCTCGACCGCTACGTGGACGGCATCGTGGCTCGTCTCGTCTCGCATCGCGACCTCGTGGAGATCGCAGACGCGGCACGTGCACCGGTGATCAACGCGCTCACGGACGTCGAGCACCCGTGCCAGGTGCTGGCTGACCTGCTCACCGTGCACGAGCTGCTCGGTCGTGTACGCGGCGCACGCGTGACGTACATCGGCGACGGCAACAACGTGTGCACGTCGTGGATCTACGCAGCGGCACTGTGCGGCGTGGACCTACGGATTGTCTCGCCGCCGGGATACGAGCCGTCGCACACGGTGCTCGCGCGTGCAGGTGAGCTGGCTGACGCGACGCACATCGCGGTCACCGCCGACGCTGCATCCGCGCTCCGCGACACCGACATCGTCTACACCGACGTCTGGACGAGCATGGGGCAGGAGACCGAACAACAGCGGCGTCGCGAGCACTTCGCGCACCTGCAGGTCAACGACGCGCTGCTGGCAATGGCGCCACGGACTGCGCGCGTCATGCATTGCCTGCCTGCGCACCGTGGCGAGGAGATCACCGATTCGGTGATCGACGGTCCGCAGTCCGTCGTGTTCGACCAGGCCGAGAACCGGCTGTGGGTGCAGATGGCGCTGCTCGCGAAGATCTTCGCGCACGAGTCCGCCGCCGAGGGTGTGGCATGAGCGAGTTCCTTCGCAACGCACACTACTTCCTGCAGAACATCAGCTGGCGCGACGTCATCGACGTGCTCATCGTCGCGTTCCTCCTGTACCAGTTGCTCAAGCTCATCCGCGGTACGCAGGCGGTGCAGCTGCTGCTGGGGCTGGCCGTCATCTTCGTCGTCGGCTGGCTCGCCCAGCTGCTCAACTTGCGGCTGCTGCAGCTCATCTTCACCAATGGGACACAGGCGATCGTCATCGCCGCTGTCATCCTGTTCCAACCCGAGCTGCGCCGGGCGCTCGACCAGGTCGGGCGACTCGGGGCGGTGCGCACATTGCTCGGCCGCCATCCTGAAACGGCGATCACGCGCACGGTGGACGAGACGCTGCGCGCCGCGTTCTCACTCAGCGAGAAGCGCGAGGGCGCGCTCATCGTCTTCGAACGCGAAACCGGTCTCGAGAACCTCGCGTCAACCGGTGTCCACATCAATGGCGAGGTCACAGCCGAGATGCTCGCCACCATCTTCGTTCCGGGATCGCCCCTGCATGACGGCGCACTCATCGTCCGCGATTCGCGCATCGTTGCAGCCGGGTGCGTGCTGCCACTGGCCGAGACGCTGCCGGGTGTCGGACGCATGGGCACTCGTCATCGAGCCGCGCTCGGCCTGACCACGCAGAGCGATGCGCTCGTTCTCATCGTCAGCGAGGAGACCGGACTGATCAGCGTTGCGGCGCAGGGGAAGATCTACCGCGGCATGGACCAGGCCGCGTTGCGTGAGATGCTGCTCGAGGAGCTCGGCGAGAACGGTGAGCGCGCGGCGAGCCCACTGCGTCGCAATCCGGTGCTGCGTCCCATCTCGCGCGTCCAGGAGCTGCGCACCATGAGGCGACGCGGCGGCGCGTGAACATCCCCGGCTTCATCACGCGCAACTTCAAGTTGAAGCTGGCGTGCACCGTCATGGCGATGATCACATGGGTGGGCGTCGTCTACGCAGGTAACCCGCCGCAGACGCGCACCGTCACCGTGCACGTGCCACAGGCGACCTCCCTGATCCCGGCGCAGTACGTCCTCGTCAACCCTGTGCCCGACCTCAACGTCCGCATCGGCGGGCCCCGCGACAGTCTCGCGGCATTCAAGACGTCGTCGCTGGCGGTCAACGTCAACTGGAAGGCGGTCAACCGTCCCGGCTCGACGACCGTTCCGGTGACGGTCACCAACACCGATCTGACGGTTGAGCTCATCGACCCGCCGACGAGCATCACGGCCGACGTCGACACGCTCGACTCGGCAACGCTGCCCGTCAACATTGTGATCACCAATCCGCCGCCACAGGGGTACGTGACGTCGTCGGAGTCGAGCTCGCCCGCGTCCGTCGTCGTCGCGGGTCCGCACAACCAGCTGGCCGGCCTGCAAGCCCGGGCGACCGTCGACCTGGGCAACCGCAAGACGAACGTGCAGGCGGACGTGCCCGTGCTCGTCTACGACCAGCGTGGTGCACAGGTGAGTGACGTGAGCACGACGCCGGCGATCGTGCAGATCACCGTCGCTGTGTCAGCGAGTCAGACGTCGCGAGCGTCGGCGGTTGTGCCTCGTACGACCGGCTCGGTTGCGGCAGGCCATGAGCTTGCGGGCATTCGAGTCAGTCCTGCCACCGTGGTGCTGTCGGGACCGCAGGATCTGCTCAACGCGTTGGATTCCATCCAGACGTCGACGATCTCGCTCAACGGACTTACCGGCAACGTCAGCGTCACGGTGTCGTTGACGCCGCCTGCAGGTGTCACTGCGGGCCCGGACTCCGTGACGGTCACGATCTCGGTCGTCTCGCTGCCCGCGCCGACCGCTGCGCCGACACCGACGCCGACCCCCGCGCCGAGCCCGACGCAGCAGTAACCCGGACCGCGGGCATACCGTTCGACACAGATATGTGCGGCATCATCGGCTACACCGGACCACGCCCTGCCGCAGGCGTCCTCCTCGATGCGCTTCGCCGCCTCGAGTACCGCGGTTACGACTCCGCGGGAATCGCGGTGCTCGACGTCGAGCGAGGCGGCGCCGCCGTCATCAAGGACAAGCAGAAGGTCGCCGACCTCGTGCGACAGGTGGAGGCGGAGGGGCTCCTGGAGGGCACGACGGGGGTAGGGCACACGCGCTGGGCCACGCACGGACGTCCGTCTGCCGAGAACGCGCACCCGCACCAGGACTGCACCGGACGCATTCACGTGATTCATAACGGCATCATCGAAAACTTCCGCGAGCTCAAGAGTGACCTGGAAGCACGGGGACACGAGTTCATCAGCGACACCGACACCGAGGTCGTGCCGCACCTCATCGAGGACAGCTATCGCGGCGATCTCGCCGCTGCTGTGCGCACCGCGCTCAACAAGGTGCGCGGCGCGTACGCGCTCGTCGTGATCAGCGTCGACGAGCCCGGCCATGTGGTGGGCGCGCGGTTGAATGCGCCGCTCGTCGTCGGTTTGGGTCAGGGCGAGATGTTCGTCAGCAGCGACATCACAGCACTCATCCCGTACACCAAGCGCGTCGCGCTCATCGGCGAGGGAGAGGTGGTGAGCGTGCGGCCCTCCGGGATCAGCGTGCAGACGCTGAACGGTGTCGCCATGGAACCGCGAGTCATCACCGTCGACTGGGAGCCGGATCAGGCGCAGAAGAACGGCTATCCGCACTTCCTGTTGAAGGAGATCCACGAGCAACCGGAATCACTGCGCAACGCGCTGCGCGGACGCGTCGCCGACACAGGGCTCGTCGATCTCCGCAGCGAGCTCAACCTCGATGACGACGTGCTGAACCGGGTTCGCGAGATCGTCATCGTCGCCTGCGGGTCGGCGTGGTACACAGCGATGGCGGCGCGCTACGCAATCGAGCATCTCGCGCGTGTGCGCTGCTCTGTCGAACCGGCTAGCGAGTTTCGGTACGCGGACGCTGTGGTGAGCCGTGATTCGCTCGTGATCGCGATCTCGCAATCGGGCGAAACCGCGGACACGCTCGCGGCGGTGCGCCGCGCCCGCGGCGGCGGCGCACCCATCATCGCCATCACCAACGTGCTGGGATCAGCGCTCTCGCTCGAGGCCGACGGCGTGCTGTACATGCAAGCCGGTCCGGAGATCTCTGTTGCTGCGACGAAGACGTTCGTCAACCAGATCGCGTGCGGTCTGCTGTTCGCGCTGTACCTCGCCGACGTTCGTGGAGTGCTCGATGTCGACCGTCACCGCGAGCTTGTCGCCGAGCTGCAGACGGTTCCGGAGCTCATTGAGCGCACCCTCGCACTCGAGTCGTTGATGGCGGAGATCGGCCAGCGGTACGCGCACGCGCGCAACGCGATGTACATCGGCCGCGGCATCAACTTTCCGGTCGCGCTCGAAGGCGCGATGAAGCTCAAGGAGGTCTCCTACGTCCACGCCGAGGGCTACGCCGCCGGCGAGCTCAAGCACGGGCCGATTGCGCTGCTCGATCGCGAGGTGCCCGTGGTGGCGATCGCTACGCGCAGCCAGACGCTGCCGAAGATGGTGAACTCGGCCCAGAAGCCCATGAGGCC
>JBHEMA010000202.1:0-3218 GCA_046262795.1 Candidatus Dormibacteria bacterium
GATCAGCACCATCCGCGAGGTGTGGTGGGACATCCGTCCGCATCCCGGTTTCGGCACCATCGAGCTGCGCATCTGCGACGGCATCCCCACGCTGCAGGAGGTCACCGTCGTGACGGCGCTGAGCCAGTGCCTCGTGCACCAGTTCGACACGCTGCTCGACCGCGGCTACTCGCTGCCGACGCCGCGCGCATGGATTGTCCGCGAGAACAAGTGGCGAGCGGCGCGTCACGGGCTCGACGCGTCGATCATCCTCGACGAGGAGGGAACGACCGTGCCACTGCGACAGGCGATCGAGGAGCTGGTCGACGAGCTCTCGCCGATTGCATCGCGTCTCCACTGCAAGGACGAGCTCCACCGCACCATGGACATCGTGCAGCGGGGCACGAGCTGCGTCCGCCAGCGCGAGGTCGTCGCGTCGGGCGGGTCGCTGGGCGACGTCGTGGACCAGATGATCCGCGAGCTGCGCGAAGACACGCCCACGCCGCGACGAACACCGGTACCCGCTGCGGTCTGAGCGTCCGTGTAGGCGCCGTGAGGTCGCTCGTTTGTGTGCTCGGTGTCGCCGCGGCCGCCTGCGGAGGCTCGTCATCGGCGTCACCGTCGCCGGCTGCGAGCAGCGGTCCGCTTCAGGGCGGCGTGCAGCTGTTGACGATCACGCGCGACTACCACAACAAGGGCCAAAACCTGATCAACAACCGCTGGTCCATGGACGTCATGGCCATGGATCTGGCCGCGTCCCAGAAGGATGCCGGTGCCTACAGCGACCTGCTCAAGACGTTCGACAGTGAGTTGCGCAGCATCACGTTTCCCAACTCAGTGAGCGCACTCGTGAGAAGCGACGAGTCGGATGATCAGAACGAGCTCTCGCTGCTGATGAAGATGACGGCGTCAGCGTCATGGCCCGATTACCAGGCGCTGCTCACAGAGCAGGACGCCGCCGATCGCAAGGCACTCAAGGACAACATCGCGCTGGAGAGCGCGCTCGATGCCGCGAGCGTCAGCCCGTCCAAGCACTTTGGAGACGGGCTGCCAGCGATCATCGACGACTCGCTGGCAGCTCCAGGCGTCTTTCAGACGGAGATGGGTCAGCTGGTCACGGGCGCGCATTACGCGGCGCAGTACCAGAATGGTGCCTTCGTCATCAACGTCGACAAGGACATCTACGAGGTCCCGGCGATGGCTCAGCCGCGCACTCTCACTGCGGCGAGCGTTGCTGCCACCGTGACGAGCGCTTCCGGCGTCGACGCGCAGCTCTTCTGCGATATGCTCGAGACCGGTTCCAAGCCGCACCATGCGTACGACGTCACCGTGGATACCGCCGCCGGCTTCTACAACGTCGCGTACGACGACTTCGACTCGAACAGCATCGACGTCCTCGCCGGAGGCAGCAGCGCCGCCATCAGAAAGAACGGCGGCAATGACCTGCGCCTGGACTGCGTCGGCGGCTACCTGACAGTGTTCATCAACGGCCAGCCCGAGCTGCAGACGTACGACACGAGGCTGACGTCGGGATCGGCGTCGGTCGGCGCCGTCGCCGGATCAGCCACCGGCGGCGAGGTCGTCTTCACGCATTTCACGCTCAAAGGCAGCTGATTCGGCGATCGGCGTTCGCAACCAGCTCAGAGCAGAGAAGTGAAGGGAGCTGCGGGTTTCGGATCTGCGCTCAAACTCCTGATAATGCATATTATCGAGAACTAGGGGTATCGACAGCTGAGCCTCGCTGCGGGAGCCTGCCCGTTCTGGCACCCTTCTGCCCGTGCACTACACGGAGTTCTTGCTTCCCAACCTGATCATCTTCGGGATCTTCGGGCTGATCTGGATTCCGATGACGGTGTTTCTGGATCCTCAAAATCGTCGAGGTCGTACACATCCCCGAGGCGCAGTACCGCGCTGCGGGAACCGACAAGACGTCGTGGGTCATCATCGTCGTTGTCATCCATTTCATCGGTGCCCTCGTCTGGCAGCTGAGCAAGCGTCGCGGAGTGCTGGCCGCGGCGTCGAGAACGGCGCCGATGCCCGGCTGGTATCCAGAGCCCGGCACCGGCGCGCTCCGCTGGTGGAACGGCTCCATGTGGACCGAGCACCGGCAGGCGCCACCCGCCGCTTGGACGCGATAGCCGGCCGCTCCGCGTTGCAACGGGCGGTTCTCCGGTGTTAGCGGCTGCGCTCGCTGTCGGCGGTGGGGTCCTCATCGTCGCCGCGGTCTTGAGCGATGCCATCGCCACGCTGGTCGTCACCAGGGGTCGAAGCGCTCGGTGGCGGCCCACGCGCTTCTGGTATGGAGCGACCTGGCGCGTCGCTCGCTTCCTCGCCGTCACGGCACCTGTGCGCTTCGGCGAGTTCGTGCTCAACGTGTACCCCGCGGTGTCACTCCTCGGCCTGCTGGCGGTGTGGCTCACCGGGCTCGTCGTCGGGTGGGCGCTGATCTACTGGCGCCTCGGCGGTGTCGACGCAACGCACAACGGTTTCACTGCGTCGCTGTACTACGCGGGAACGTCAATCGTCGCGCTCACGTACGGCGCCGCGACCGGAGCCGCGGTGCGCGCGCTCTCGCTGGTGGAGACAGTGTCGGGTCTGGGCACGATCGCGCTGCTCATCTCGTATCTGCCCGCGCTGTACGGCGCATACAGTCGCCGCGAGTCGCTGCTGCTGACACTCGACGATACGGCGCCGCGTCGGCTCACGCCGGTGCGTCTCATCGTGCTCAACGCGTCGCACGGCGACCTGGAGCGTTTCTATCGCTTCTGCGGCGAGTGGGAGCGCTGGACCGCGGAGGTGCTCGAGAGCCACGTCACGTATCCGATGCTCGCGCTGTTTCGCTCGCAGCACCTCGGACAGTCGTGGATCACCGCGCTCGGCGTCGTCACGGACGCGGCGACGCTTGCCTGTGCCTGCATCGTCGGCGCGGACACACGTGAGTCGTACTTCATGCATCGGCGTGGCCGGCGAGCCATCCTCGACATCGCCGACCGGCTCGCCGTTCCCGTCTACTCCTCCGCTGCTGCATACAACCGCATCACACCCGATACGTTTGAGGTGCCGTGGCGGGAGTTGCAAAAGCTCGGGGTCCCTGTGTACGCCAAACACGTTGCCCTCGATCGGCTGCAAGCGATGGCCAATCCGTACGGCGGAAGAATGCAGGAGCTGATCGACTACCTGCTCGCGCCCCATGGTTTCTGGGGTGATTCCGCCGAGGAGACGGTCGAAGACGAGGTCAC
>JBHEMA010000203.1:0-4628 GCA_046262795.1 Candidatus Dormibacteria bacterium
ACTCCAGATGCCGTCGTCTACAGCTTCTCGCCCGGCTCCCCGCTTCCCGCAACGGCAGCCACACCGGCGCCCCCGAACGGCGCCGCGACGCCACCCTCGATTGCGGCAGGTGTGGTGAAGGTGACCGTCACCGACGGCCACAACTCGATATCGAGCACAGACGACAAGGTCCTGGCGCAGGAGCCGCCGATCACCAACCTCGACAACGCGACGCCGACCGAGGGGGCGCTGGAGACCATCAGCGCGCAGCCGTCTGCCGGCGGCCTCTCGCAGTTCGAACCAAGCACCGGCATTCCCGGTGCAGGCATGTACTTCAACTTCGCCGGCTGCGCCGGGCAGACGATCACAAGCGGCTACGGGTTCGCTCCCGACACAAACAAGCAGCCTGCCGACCTCACCGTGCTGACCAATGCGCCCTACGCAACGTGCAACGGTGACGCGGTGGCGCACTTCTTCATCGCTCCCGACGCCGGCCAGACGGCGGACTGCACCGCGACCACGCCGAGCAACTGCATCGCATTCGATAAGCCGATCGGGCACATCGTGACGAAGCTTGCGGTCGCGGTCATCACGCCGAACCCGGTCGGCCCCGGCGGCGTCATCGCCGTCGTCGGCACGGGCTTCGGCACCGACGGCTCCGCCCGCCTTGACGACACGCAGCTGACACCGGTCATCCCGTGGAGCGACCACTACCTCCTCGAGTTCCGCGTGCCCAAGGACCTCGGCCCGCACACGCTGTTCCTGCACCGCACGCAGCAGGGTGCGGACGGCGAGTTCGACGCCGGCACGGTCACGATCAAGATCGGCGCACCGCTCGGACCCGTGGGGCTGCCCTTCGGACTGCTCTTCCCCGGCGGCCCGTTGTCGTTCGTGCCAGGGCACCTCGGCGTTCCGCCCGGCGCACACAACGCCACGACTGGGAATCAGCTCAAGTTGACGCTGGCATCGACCAAGGCCGACGCTGGCTCCGACGTCAAGTACACCGTCGCCATCGTCGTCAACGGCAAACCGCAGGCCAACACGCCGGTGACGCTGACCGTCGTCTCCTCGCCGGGCGCGGACACGAAGATCCGCCCCGCCTCCGGGAAGACGGACGCCACAGGCAAGCTCACGGGCGTCGTCCATCTGAGCAGCCAGCTGGGCACCACGATCGTGCTCGCCCGTTCCGGCACATATTCGGACGAAGCGAGCGTGCTCAGCCAGAAACCGAAGAACCAGAGCGTGCTGCCTTTCATCGACCTCAGCGGCAACCCGCTCGTCGTCTGGCTCTCCCTGGCGACCGTGGCACTGATCGCGCTGGGCGTCATCGTGAACCTGAACGTTCTGCGCCGCTTCTTGTGGGCTATGACGTTCGGCCGCCTGATCCGGCGCCTTCGCGCCAAGCCGACGCCGATCGCCTGACGGGTCATCCTGACTCCGTCATCTGACGGCTTCATCCGGTACGACCCGCGTGCGATCTCTCATCGCCTTGCAATGTTTCGGTCAAGAACGGTAAACGGCGCCGAATCCGGGCGTATCGCGCGGTAGGCTTGCCTCCGGCGCTGCAGAGAGGCGGACCTGTCGCGTGAGGACGTGAACCGGGGCGACGGAGGAAATGATCGATGGCACTCGCCAGTGCACCACGTGTTGACAAGCCTGCACGGGCGCAGACGCGCTGGGTGGGTGTCGGATCATCAGGGCTGCGAGACTCGCACGCTGCCGGAGCAGCGGCGGCACACGCCGCGCTTCGCGGCGCGGATCCGCGGCTGCTCATCGCATTTGCCTCGCCGTCGCACGATCTCGAGGCGCTGATCGGCGGCATCCGGGATCTGTGCCCGGACGCACCCTTGATCGGCTGCTCGACGTCCGGTGAGATCGCGACCGACGGTCCGGGGGATGCGAGCGTCGTCATCACGGCGATCGGCGGCGAGGGGTTCTCCGTCTCAACCGCTGCGGCTCGCGACGCATCGGCGGATCTGCGCGCCGCCGGAGCGAAGGTTGCCGAATGCGTCGAGAAGGCTGCACCGGACCGCCACCAGGTGCTGCTGCTCCTCACCGACGGACTCGGCGGCGACCAGCAGGAGGTGGTGCGCGGGGCGTACTCGGTGGTTGGTGCGTCGGTGCCGCTCGTCGGCGGATGCGCGGGCGACGACCTCGCCATGAAACGGACGTTTCAGATGTACGGCGGCGAGGTGCTCGAGAACTCCATCGTCGCTGCCGCCATCTCGTCCGACGCGCCGTTCGGGATCGGTGTGCAGCACGGTTGGCGGCGCGTCGGTGATCCGTTCCTCGTCACTGCCAGCGCCGGCAATCGTGTGTACGAGCTCGACGATCGGCCTGCGCTTGACGTCTACGCCGAGCGACTCAATGCGCCACCGGAGATCCTCAACGACCCTGCAGCGTTTACGCGGTTTGCGCTGACGCATCCATTCGGACTCAGCCGGCGTAGCGGCGAAGAGGTGCGCTTCATCGCGGAAGCGAACTTCGAGGACCGCTCGATCGGGTGCATCGCCGAAGTGCCGCAGGGTGGGCTCGCGTGGATCATGGAGGGCGATTCCGACTCCGTGCTGAGCGCGACCGACGCGGCATGCAGCCAGGCAATTGAGTCGCTCGGTGACGCGCCGCCGCTCGGCATGCTCGCCTTCGACTGCATCGCGCGTCGCGGTGTGCTTGGTGACGACGGCATTCGCAGCGAGGTGCGGCGCATCGGTGCCAACGCGAGTGGAGCGCCTGTCGCAGGGTTCTACACGTACGGAGAGATCGCGCGCACGCATGGTGTCAGCGGCTTCCACAACCAAACGCTCGTCGTTCTCGCGTTCGCCTGAGGCGTCGATGAGCGCAGCCTTCGACCAGCCGACCGGCGCCACCTGGTCGACGCAGCAACTCTCCGAGTTCCTCGTCGCCGCGGCCGCCAGCCGTGACGAGGCCGCCGCCGTCGACTGCGCCATCCAGTGGGCTGCGGAGGCGCTCGAGGCTGAGGTCGCTGCGATCGTGAGCACCAATGACGTCCTCGCCGCCGTCGGCTATCCACGCGGGCGCGTGCCGGTCGACGAGCTGCTCTGCGTGGCACGCGGCGATTGCCGTGAGCTCGACCTCCGCGGCGTCGGCAGGCTTCACGCGGTCGCAGAGCCCGTCGAACACATCGAGGGTGCGCTCGTGCTCGGCCGCTCCGGTGACGACGGGTTCAACGCCGAGGAGATCGGCCTGCTGCGCGCCATGGCGCGCACACTCTCCATGACACTGCGCACGCTGCGTATGTTCGAGCAGGAACGCACCTTGCGCACAGAGAGCGAAGAGCGCGGGCGCGAGAATGCGCGGCTGCTCAGCATGCTGCGCGAACGACAGGCATTGCTCGAGCGGCTCTCGAAAATCCAAGTGTCCATCTCGCGACGCGCGCCGCTGCCGGAGGTGCTCGACGCCATCGTCACGGGCGCACACGAGCTGCTCGGTGACGAGGTCGTCGGATTGCGTCTGCGCGATCGCGACGACCCGAACCTGCTCAACCTCGTGTCGAGCGTCGGTGTGTCGCGCGGTCTGCGCCCATCGGTCAAGCGGACGCAGATGAACGAAGGTGCCGGAGGCCGCGCCGTGCTCGAAGACCGGCTCGTCATCGTGCAGGACTACGAGCACAACCCCGAGGCCATCGAAACCTTCAAGCAGGCGCATCTGCAGACGGCGATGGCTGCGCCGATCCACGAGCACGGTACCGCCGTGGGCAGCATCGTGGTGGCGACGTATCGCAGTGATCGCGAGTACACCGAGAGTGAGCGCGAGGTGCTGCTCGCATTCGCGCACCACGCGAGCATCGCGCTCAACGACGCGAAGGCGGTTGACCAGATGCGCTACCTTGCATACCACGACGCGCTCACCGGACTGCCGAACCGCTCGCTGTTCCTCGAGCACCTCGGACGCGCGTTGGTCAACGCGCGCCGCAACGCTCAGAGCATCGCGGTGCTTTTCCTCGACCTCGACCGTTTCAAGCTGGTGAACGACAGCCTCGGCCATCCCGTCGGTGACAAGTTGCTCGAGGCGGTTGCGCAGCGGTTGCGCGACTCACTGCGCGCGTCGGACCTCGCGGCGCGCTTCGGTGGCGATGAGTTCGCGGTGCTTGCGGAGGGAACCAGCGTGGAAGGTGCATCCTCGTTGGCCGAAGCGATCACGGAGTCGCTGCGCGACCCGTTCGAGGTGGACGGTCACGAGCTCTTGGTGACGGCGAGTATCGGCGTGGTGCTCGATAGTGGCGGCACCATCAATGCGGACGCGCTGCTGCGCAACGCCGACGTCGCGATGTACCGCGCGAAGCTCGAAGGTCTCGGGCGCCATCTGGTGTTCGAGCCGGACATGCATACGTCGGTCACCGATCGCGTGCTGCTCGAGGGCCACCTGCGACGCGCGGTGCAGGCCGACGAGTTCATCGTGCACTACCAACCGGTCATCTGGCTCAACAGCGGCGACATCGTCGGCGTGGAAGCGCTGGTGCGCTGGCGACGGGACGATGGCACCATCGTCGCGCCCAAGGATTTCATCCCGGTGGCCGAGGAGATGGGCGTCATCGGGCAGATCGGACGCCGCGTCATGGCGCAGGCGATGTCACAGACGCGCGCGTGGCAGCAGACATTCCCCGAAGCGCGCGCGCTGAACCTCAGCAT
>JBHEMA010000204.1:0-13098 GCA_046262795.1 Candidatus Dormibacteria bacterium
GCCGGGCTCATGGTGGCCACCGCTGGGCTCACTGCGGTGTCACTTCGCCTCCGCGTCGCGGACAGAATCGCGCCGTCGCTGGTCGTGTTGGTGCAGGGGCTCGTCGGCGTCGCCCTGTGCACCGGGATCCTGTCGCTCGCCGCGCCCTGGCTGCACCATCCCGAGGCGCTGATCATCATGGGCTTTCTCGCCGTGCTGACGACGATCAATCCAGCCGCTCCGGCGGCGGTGCTGTGCACGCTCGCCGGTGCAACCGTCGGTGGCCTCGCCATCACGTGGTGGCGGGCCGGGCTCATCGGGTCATCTACCGAGGGACTGGTCGTCGTCAGCCTGCTGTTGCTCTCGCTGGGCATGCTCATGTATGCCAACTGGTCGCTCCTCGACCGCCACTCGCAGGCGCAGACCCGGCGGTTGCGCGCCGTGGCGGAGACGGCGCGGCGCCTCGGCCTCGCCCGTGACTGGCGTGAGGTCTCGGACGCGGTCCTCCGCGGGCTGCACGAGGCGTATCCCTTCGTCACGTGGGGCGGTGTCCTCATCCTCGAAGCAGAGACCGGCAAGTTGGTGAGCCTGCCGATGGTCCTCGGTCCCTCTGGCGTGCAAGCGTCGAGTCGCGATCCCATGCGCATCGATCCCGGCGAGGGAATCAGCGGTACGGCATTCGCCACCGGTAAGCCCGTGCTGCTCCGCACGGTTGCCGAGATCCGGCAGGCGTACGCGAGCTCGACGACCGCCGATCGCATCAACGCCTTCGCTCGCTGGGGCGGCGGCCCGGTCGCGCGGAGCTTTCTCGCGGCGCCGTTGCGCGCACCGGCGGGCGAGACGCTCGGTGTGATCATCATGAACTCCGCAGAGCGCGAGCGACTCTGGGACGACGACGACCTGACGGCGGTGCAGGGCATCGCAGACGAGGCGGCCGTCGCCATCGAGCGCGCGCGACTCTTCGAGGAGCAGACGCGACACGCCAACACGGACCCGCTCACCCGTGCCGGCAACCGTCGCGCCTTCGAGCAGCGGCTGCACGAGCGACGCGGGACACGCTGTGCCGTGCTGGCGGTCGACGTCGACAATCTCAAGGAGCTGAACGACGAGTACGGCCACGAGGCGGGCGACGTGCTCCTGGTCGAGGTTGCGCGTGCGTTGCGACAGCACCTGCGTGCCGCGGACATGCTGGCGCGCGTCGGAGGCGACGAGTTCGTGGCGATATTGTCAGAAACAGGCGGCGATGAAGCTGCCGCCATTGCCGAGCGGATGCGCACGTCGCTGCACGGTGTGGCGCTGCCGCACGGACGCGCGCGCATCAGCATCGGCGTGGCGTCGGGGTCGTTCGACGGCGATCTGCACGGCATGTGGCTGGCGGCGGACCAGGCGCTGTCGCGTGCGAAGCGCTCCGGCCGCGACTGCGTCGTCATCGCAGGATCCGGTCTGTCGCCGCTGGTGGCACACGCAGGCGACGCCGCTGCACTCCTCGACTCGGTGCTCAGCGGTGAGCAGCGCGTCGATGCGCTGTATCAGCCGATTGCGCGATTGGACACGCGCAGCGTCGTGGGTTACGAAGCGCTCGCCCGCTTCCCGGGTATCCGTAGACCCGACGTCGGTGTCGACGACGTGTTCGCTGCCGCCCAGCGCCGCGGCGCCATGCGCGACCTCGATTGGGCGTGCCGGCGTGCCGCGCTGGAGCACGGCACCGAGCTGCCGTTGTCGCTGCCGCTGTTCGTCAACGTGTCTGCGGCCATGCTGCTCGATCCGTTGCATCCCGTCGACCACATGCTGCTGCTGGCGCGCTGGTGCGGGCGCTCGCCCGCGACGATCGTGCTCGAGATCACGGAGCGCGAGCAGATTCCGGACAAGCGACGACTCGTCTACGTGATGAACAGCTACCGCGAGCACGGCTTCCGGTTCGCGCTCGACGACGTTGGTGAGGGACATTCGACGCTCGAGCTGCTCGCGGTTGCGGTACCCGAGTTTGTGAAGATCGCAGGCAGCATCACGCGTGCATCCTCGGACCGCGGGCCACGAGCAGTCGTGCTTGGCACCACTGCATTCGCAGCCAGCTCGAACGCGGTCGTCATCGCCGAAGGGATCGAAAACGACGCCGTTGCCGAACGCATCGCCGAACTGGGCGTGACCGCGGGTCAGGGGTTCTGGCGCGGCCGTCCTCAGCGGGTGACGCAGCACGTCGAGCAGGCCGCTGCGCGCCGCCACCGACCCGCCTCACTGACCGCGTAACGCACTGTTACGCTTGCTGCATGGAAAGCAGCACTGAACAGCGCAATCCGGCGCTTCACGAATTCTCGACGTACCAGGACTTCTTTCCGTTCTACGTCGGTCAGCACAGCAAGCCGGCAACGCGATGGTTCCACTTCGTCGGCACGCACCTCGGCGCGGCCCTCGGCATCACCGGCATGGCGACGCGTCGCCCACCGCTCCTCGCGGTTGCGCCCGTCGTGGCCTACGGCCTCGCGTGGTTCAGCCACTTCGCCATCGAGGGCAACAAGCCCGCATCGTTCGGGCACCCGCTATGGTCGGTGCGCGGCGACTTCCAGATGCTGGCGATGATGTGGCAGGGCCGCGACGCTGAGCTGACGCGCATCGCTGAGGACTCGAAGCGCCTCACCGTGCGCGAGGGCGCCGCAGCCGCGTAGGGCGGCCAGGGCGCGCCGACGACTCCGGGAACGCTAGAGAGCCTGACGGGCGCCCGGTTGAGCTGACGAATCCAGCTCCCACACGGTGCCGTCGGGCGTATCGCGTATCTCGACACCGGCATCGATGAGCGCATCGCGCACACGATCCGCCACGTCGTAATCGCCGCTCTTTCGAAGATCCGAACGCAGCGTGAGCAACCGTTCCACCATGGGCGCCACGCGCTCGCGCGGATCGCGCGCGCCATCTCGGGCCACGTCACCCAGCTGCACGAGCAATCGGCGCATCACGGCGCGCGCATCGTCGGGCTCACCCGAATCGAGCGTGTCTGCCGACCACTGCTGCACGGTGCTATCGATCTCGAGCAACGCAGCGACTGCACCGTCGACGTCGCGCGCCGCGAGAGCGCTGCGCGCGCGATCCGATTGCACATTGACCGCCTCCATGAACGGAGACGTGGTAGAGGCCGCAACGGGTGACGAGGTGGGGGGAAGCGGCCTCCGAGCCGCGTGGACCGCGGTTGTGCCCTCAGATGCCTCATGACCGGCTCGTCCCGCTTTTGCGCGGCGGCAGTTGTCGGCCGCTAACACCTCTTCTGACAATGGCGCCGACAACTCTGCAATCGCAATCGTCGTCCCTGCTTCCCACCGACGTGACGCACCACGGTGACGCCAGGTGATGGCGCCCCGCCCACGGATGCTCACCGTTCCAGCGTCCACGTCGAAGATGGCGGCGGTATGCTCGTCGACGCCGAGGATGTCGACACCGTCGGGCATCTCCTCCTCGAGCATGCGCAACCGGCGTTCACCCATATAGCAGTAGCGCGTGTCGTGCGTGCCGCCTTCCGCGTTGTTGTAGTGCGGGATGAGCGCGACGTGCAGGCCGAGCTCCGACAGCACGTCGAGACCCTCGAGCCAGCGCGGTGGTTCGCCAACCTTGTACACCTCGTACACCGACAGTGCGAGCTGACCGAGTCCGACCGCTGCTGCGCTCGCAAAGGTCACGCAGCCGCCCTGGCGGAGCTTGACGACGAGCGCGTCACGCACGCGTGTCCCGCGCCATTGGCGCAGCGCGTACGTCGGACTTCCAGGGCCGGCGAAGACGTAGTGAGCGCCGGCGATCTTCGCCAGCATCGTCTCGTACTCGAGGGGCGTTGCCGTCTCGCGGTCGCGGAACGTCGGCACCTCGATGGGAAAGCCCACGTTGTCGCGGAAGTACGTCATCGCGCGCGCCGAGATGTCGTCGGCGTTCTCCTGGAAGCCGAATGGCGTGTCGAGCATCACAGCGGGTATCGGAGGACTGCCGAAACGACTCATGAGATCGGTGTGCACCGATGTCATCGTCGGTGCCGTTTCGCCCGAGCCCATGATGCAGAGCATGCGCGGCAGCTGCTGCGAGGTCACGATGCCGCGTTGCTCGTGGTGATCGGTTCGCCGGCGCCGCTGTAGCGCTGCTCCATGCGCGCGACGCGCGCGATGTTGTCGCGCTCCTCGGGATCGACCTGGTCGGTTGCCATGAACGCGTCGACGATCTCGTTGACGTCGTGCGGCGATGCCGTCGACAGACCGATGGCGAGGACGTTCGCATCATTCCAACGGCGCGCGCCGCGTGCAGTCTCCGCGTCGCCGCACAGCGCGGCGCGAATGCCGGGCACCTTGTTCGCCACGATGCTGACGCCGGTCCCGGTCCAGCAGCACAACACAGCAGTCGCGGCCACGCCTGAAGCAACCAGTCGCGCCACCTCGTCGGCGACGTCGGGCCATGGCGTGTCGTCTCCGGAGACGGCACCGCAGCGGACCACCGCGTAGCCCTCCTCCTCGAGGTGGTCCGCAATAGCGGTCGCGGTTTCATGCCGCATATCGCTGCCGACGACGACGCGCCGATTGTCGCTGCCCATGCCCCGATCCTACGGATACGTGTCCGTCGTGGCATCCTCGATCGGATGAATGCGGGTCAGATAAAGGAAGACCTGTTCGAGCGCGCGCGCGAGCTCGGCTTCGTGAGCGCCGGCGTGACGACCATGGCGCCGTTCCGGGAAGCACGGCGTCGCGCACTCGCGGCCATCGACGCCGGGCGGATGGACGGCATGCCCTGGTACTCACGCGAGCGCGTCGAATCGTCGAGCGACCTGCGCAGGCGGTATCCGTGGGGGCGATCCATCGTCGCGCTCGCCTGGCGGTACGCTCCGGCGAGAGCCGTCCACGGCGACGCCGCGCGGGTCCTGCCGCCGCAGGCCCCCGTCAGGGGTCGCTTCTCCGCATACGCGTGCCTCAGCGACGAGGGGAAGCCGATCGACTATCACTCATTGCTCGCGGCGAAATGCGACGCGCTCGTCGCATGGTTACGCGAGCGGCAACCCGACGTGCGTGCGAAGCGATTCGTCGATCACGGCTGGGCGCTCGATCGCGCGATCGCGGAACGTGCAGGCATCGGTTTCAGCGGCAAGCACACGCAGCTGATCACGCGCGAGGCCGGCTCATACGTGCTACTTGCGGAAATCGTACTGTCCGTGTCGCTTCCACCGGATCGTGCCAGCCGGCGTTCGTGCGGCACGTGCACGGCGTGCATGCCCGCATGTCCCACCGGCGCCCTCGTCGCACCAGGTGTCATCGACGCGCGGCGCTGCATCGCCTACCTGACGATCGAGCACAAGGGTGCGATCGACATGGAGTTGCGCCCGCTCATGGGCACGTGGGCGTTCGGTTGTGATCTCTGTCAGGAGGCGTGTCCCATCAACGAGCGACTCGCACCCGCACCGTTGGACATGAGCACGGCGACGACGAACACAGGCCCGGTGCCGTTTCCGGATCTCGTCGAATGCATGCAGCTCGACGACGAACAGTTCGCCCAACGATTTCGCGGAACCGCCGTGTGGCGCACGGGACGCGCCGGCCTTGCGCGCAACTGCGCCATCGCACTCGGCAACACGGCTGACCGCGCAGCGATACCCGCATTGCAGCGTGCGGGCGAATCAGATCCCGACGAGGTAGTGCGTGAGGCGGCGCGGTGGGCGCTGCATCGCCTCAGCGCCGCGGCGCCCGCCTAACGAAAGAGGAGAACCGCCAGCCCGGCGCCGACGACGAGCGGAGCGCCGACACACGCGGCCAGCAGGGGAACGGAGTCGCTGTCCTGCGGCCACCACGACGGCGGCAGCGCGCGGTCAATGGGCACTCGTGCGCGGCGAAGACGCGTGGGCCGGTCCAGTACGGCGAACGCGGAGATGCAGACGAGGGCAATCAGCAAGGCGGCCTCGGACGTGAGCGTCGCCGCCTGGCGCGCCCCCTGGCGCCAAAGCCACGCCGTGATCAGAAACGTCGCGACGCCGAGCACCACCCCGCCCGCCGTGGCGAGCAGCGGAGCCGGCAGCCCCGCGTGGCGGAAGGTCGGCGTGCGCACCTGGTCAGCCTACATGCGAGCGGCGGCAACCGCAATCGGGTCTCGTCGCGAGCGGCCTCACCAAGCAATCAGCGCTGCTGACCCGGTGTCACGAAACGATGACGAACACGGTGAAGCCGTTGACTGCGGCACATCTGTTCCCTACCGTCGACATCGCCGCAACGCGGCACGGTTCCAACCGTCTCACTCACCGTCTCAGCAAAGGAACCAGCGAATGCCGACGCGTTCTCGCATCGCAGCCGCGGTCGGCGCGACCGCCGCCGTCACCCTTCCTGCAAGCGTCGCCGCCACGACGTACGTCGTGCGACCCGGCGACACACTCGGCGACATCGCCATCCGCCACGGCACGACGGTGCGCGCCCTCGTCGACGCGAACACTGACGCAGCCGGCGCGCTGCACGCAGGTCAGCTGCTCACCATTCCTGACGCGACGCTCGGCCTTCCCGTATACACGCGTGGTGCGACCGACGTCGAGGCATACCGCGTGCACGAAGGTGAGGGCGTGTTTCAGGTGGCGCGGCGTTTCGGTGTCGATGCCACTGCGCTGGCACGCACCAATGGCATCGGTGTGAGCGCGCAACTCAGCGATGGCGCCGAGCTGCTCATCCCCGGTCGCCTCGCGCGCATGAACGCGCTGCTCACGTACGTCGCCGGTGAGATCGGCATCGATGCGAGCATCGTCCGCGCGGTCGCGTGGGCTGAGTCGGGCTGGCGCCAGGACGTCACCTCACCGACGGGCGCTGTCGGCGTGATGCAGCTCGAGCCATACACCGGCGACTGGGTGTCGCGACACGTTGCCGGGAGGCGTCTCGACATCTGGGTGGCGCAGGACAACGTGCTCGCCGGTAGCCTCCTGCTGCAACACCTCCAAGGCCTGCATCCGCACGATGTGCGCGCGGTGCTCGCCTCCTATTACCAGGGCGACGCGAGCGTGGTGCAGCACGGCCCGTTCGACGACACGCAACGCTACCAGTCGCACGTGTTGTCGCTCGTCGACTCCGAGGTGTAGCGCACCCGCGCATCAGCAGCCCGATGTGATCCCGACGCGTCCTGCGGTGGAATCGGCAACGGCGATTCTGCCGTCGCGAAGCACGGCGAGCCCCTGCGGATTGGCGAGGTGATCGACGAGCGTGACCGTGCGACCGGTGCGCGCGTCGATGGCAACCACTTGCTTGGAGTCGAGAGACGTCACGTACGCCGCACCGCGCACCACATCGACGTCATCGCCCTGCGTCGCGGCGCCTAATGCCTGCGGTGTTCCGCCACCCGCAGGAACACGCCAGAGACCGCTCTTGTTCTCGGATGCGACCGCGATGCTGCCATCGGGACGGCGCGCGGCACCCGCGGGGCGGCCAAGACCGGATGCCAGCTGCGTCGTCTTCCCGTCAGCAAGCGAGACCTCGAGGAGCGTGCCGTTGGGTGAATCCGGCACGAGGATGGCGTTGCGCGTGGCGTCATAGCCGATGCCGTCGACGCCCTCTGAACCTGAGCGTGGCGTCAGCTGCAGCAGCACGGTCACCTGCTGCGATCCAGGATCGAGCCGGACGATGCGGTCGGGACGCTGCTCCGCCACGATGAGGTTGCCATCGCTGAGCGCGACGATGCCCTCAGGCGCGCGCGGATCGGAGATCTGTTGCAGCACGGTACCGTCGATGCCGACGTGCTCGATCGTCGACGACGCGTCGCTGATCCAGAGCGTTCCGTCGGGCGCAGCAGCGAGATCGTCGGCAGCCGGCATGCGCGCGACCGTCGTCAGCGAGTCGAACGACGACACCGCAGGGCAGTGAGCGAGCGGATCGCTGGTGGGCGTCGGAGACGACGACGACTCTGCGCGACCGCTGTTGCCCGTTGCGCCGGTCGAGGCCGAGCCGCAGGCGGCGACGAACACGGTCGTCATGGCGATGACGCAGCGCGCTGTTGCAGCGGTTCTATTCGACGGCACGTGGCAGCTCCACGCGAAACGTCGCACCGCCTCCGGGTATATCCACCCGGCTGATGCTGCCATCATCGGCCTCGATCACGGCGGCGGTGATGCTGAGTCCGAGCGCTGCTGCCCTGGTCACGGTTGCGGCCCGGTCGGGCAAGCTCGGCTATCGTGCATCTGGATTCTGAGAATTTGCTCGGAATCGCTCAGGAGGGGCCATGGCTCGAGGGTGTGCGATCCCAATGCAGGGGTTGTGAAACTTGGAACAATTTGTCTGATCGCGGCTTCGCCTCGCGGACGCCGCGCCAAGCTGCGCTGAGAGTGGAAGGAACGAAGCGCATGGCGAAGTTCGCCGCGCCGCTGCTGGCTGCGGCGTGCCTCATGGCGCCCGCGGATGCCGGCGCGTCAACTGCCTCGTTCGCCACGTCGCCGGCGAACGTGTCGCAGGTGAGCCCCGCGACCCCTGTTGCGCCCGGCTCCTGGGTCGCGGTCGGGACGATCATCTCGGTCAAGGGCGGTAGCGGATCGGCGACGCTGTACCTGATCAACACGCGCGCGTCCATCGGACTCAGCTGCACCAAGAACAGCAGCAGCGCAGCATTCACGCTGTCGGTCGGGTTCCCCTCGGAACCGATTCCGTTCTCGTCGGATGGGTCTGGTGGCGGCTGGTATCCGACGAACGACATGGCCGACTCGTCCACGTACCAGGCTTCGACACAGCTGCCCGCGTGGTGTGGCGCGCGTCCGCTCTACATCGTCAACAAGGGCGAGACGTACAGCGGAACGCTCGGCTCGAGCAACGACACCGGCGACGTCTTCCACCTGCAGTTCCACACTGCGATCCCGGCGGCACTGAACAACTCGGAAAACATCAACTGCCAGACCTCCGGTTCGGGCACGAGGGCGTGCGACTTCGCGCAGAACGGTGATGCGCCAGGGTTGACGCCCATTCGCTACAACGCGGCGTCGCAGAGCGAGGGCCAGAGCTCGGGTTCGCCGTCGAGCGCAGGCTCGCCGACGAACTCGTCGTCCAGCCCGAGCAACCCCAGCATCTCCGGGAGCGGCGGACCATCGGCAGCAGGCGGCGGACCGCCAAGTGTCGGCGGCCTGCCGCTCGGGTCAGTCGGCGCCGACGGCTCGTCACCGGCCGCCTCCGCTGGCGGCGCTCCGCAGGCATCGCCGACGGCGCCGCCCGTCGTGCTCAATCCCTTCCTGCCCCCCGGCCCGGCGCAACTGCTCACCGCGCTGGGGCCCGGATGGATTCCCATGGGGCTCGTGGTTGCCGTTCTCGCGATGGCGATCGGCGCCGCCCTCCTTGGCGCACGACGACGGCGTCGCACGGAAAAGGGCATACTCGTACCCTAGGAGGGAATCATGGGCAGGAAAGGAGCCCGGCTGCTGTGCGCGCCACTGCTGGTGGCGATGCTGCTCGTAGCCGGGGCGATCAGTGCAGGAGCGGCGCCCGGTAACGCGCAGGGCCGCTTTCACGGGGCGCAGCACGGTCACGCCGCCAGTCATGCCGCGTCGAACAGTGGTCACGCGAAAGGCAGCGCCGACTACAGCGGCGAAGCCGGCAACGATCACGACAACGGCAACGGCAGCGATAACGGCAACGGCTGTGGATGCGGGAAGGGCAACGCCACCGATCAGTCCGCCGCTGAGACGACCGGCGGCGAGGCGCCTTCCGCGCCCGGCACCCCCACGCCGGTCGCCGCGGGCGCCGTCACCGCGCTGACAGGAGGCATCGCTCCAACGCTCGCCGGCCTCCCGTTCGGCGCGGGAGTGGGGCCAGCCGGCTCTCCCGCGAGCGGCGTACAGGGGGTGACATCCCGGGGCACCCTGCCGGGCTCCGGCAGTCAAGCGCCCAGCCCGCCCGTCATCATCACGCCGGGATCACCGGGTGGTCAGAATCCTCCGCAGCTGCTGACGCAACCGGCGCGCACGTGGATCCCGGTCGCGGTGCTGCTCGCGCTTGTGCCCATCCTCGGGCTGGCGGTTTTCATCAGCGCACGCCGCCGCCGCGCCTGACTGTCCACAGGCAGTCCACAGATGCCACAGGATGGGGTGCGCCGACCAGTGGACACGGTTTCCAGCTCAGGCGGTACCGACGTCGAGCGGCAGTGAAAGGCAGCGCACGCCGCCACCCGACTTCATGAACTCGCTCATCGGCAGCTCGACTGTCTGAAACCCGGCTTCCGCGAGCGGCCGCTCGAGGCGCGTCGCAGCCAGCGACGACACGACGCAGCCGTCGACGGGCATGGCGTTGCACGCAAAGCCGGCCGCCACCTCGAGGGGAACCTCGATGACGTGCGGTACCAGCTGGCGAATCAGCTTTGCCGACGGGGCTGACAGCGCCTCGGGGGCGTACAGCACCGTCTCGTCGTTCAACGGACAGAAGCAGGTGTCGAGGTGATAGAAGCGCGGGTCCGCAAGCTCGAGCGACACGACGTCCACGCCGAGAAGCTTCCCGACGGGCGCGTGGGACTCGTGGTCGGTGCGGAACCCGTAGCCGCAGAACAGCCGATCGCCCACGAACAGCGCGTCGCCCGCACCCTCGAACGCGATGCCGTTCGGCAGCTGGTGAACGGTGAAGCCGCGGCGCTCGAGCTCGGCGTGCCAGACGGGTTCCTCGCCCTGGCGCTCGGCATGACGGAAGCTGCTGAGCACCGCAGTCCGCTGCCACACCACAGCGGCATTGGCGGTGAAGACCATGTCCGGGAGCCCGCGCTGCGGCGATGTCAGCTCGACGTCGACGCCGAGGCGGCGATAAGTCTCGTGCAACCGGTCCCACTGCTCAGCGGCGATCCTGTTGTCGACCTCGACCGCGACGTGCATCCAGGGATTGATCTCGTACTCGACTCCGAAGAAGTCGGGTCGGCACATGAGGATCGTGATGAGCGATCCCTCCGCCGCCGCAGGCCGATCGCACCGCGCGGGGAGCTCCTGAGGACGGTACGGCGATCTTACCCATCGCCACCGCGGATCAGCGTTACTGCAGTGGTAACGGAAGGAGCACAGTCGGCGCGAAGGCACGCGCCGGCGTGTGAACCGGCGGTGGCATCGCTTCACGGCGTACGCACCAGCGCGGATCGGCGTCGTCACGCAACGCGATGAACGACGGTTCACGGAGTGTGCCGTCGCGACCGCGCCCGCGGTGCTCGACCGTCACCGTGAGCTCGGGACGCATCCACATGACGCCGGCGCCGCGCGGCATGCTCGCTCCGTCGTCGGGAACGAGGGCTGCGTGTGCGATGGCAAGATCGCCGGCGCGCTCGGCCAGCCACCGTTCGACGACCGCGTGCCGTGGGCCGCGCACCCGGCCGCTGTACACGAGCCGGCCGCAGTCGTACTCGGCGAGCAGCAGGAGCGCGCGCTCGCCGGCCTGCTCGATGCCCGCGAGGACTGCGGTCACGCGCGGGCGCAGGCTGATCCGCAAGCGGTCAGGTGACGACATGCCGGAGCGGTACGGCGCCGAGGCTCGCCGGCCGAGCACGGCGCTGAGCCCCCGCCTGCCGGCGGCCTCCGCGAACGCGGCACCGTGGCGGTGCACCACATCGGGCGCCTGCACCGTGCGCTGATCGCCGAAGAGGTCGCCGAGCACGGACACGCGCCGCTCGAACGCCCAGTCGGTCATTCCGCGGTCTCCGAGATGGAGGACGTCGGTCGCCAGAAAAACTGCAGGAAACTGCGCGCCGCCGGCGGCCCCGAGGGCGATCCGCAACCCGAGCACCTCGAGGTCGGGCCTGCCCTGCGAGTCGAGCGTGACCACGACACCGTCGAGCACGACCGGCCGTCGCCTGAGGCGCGCCGTCGCAGCCGCGATTTCCGGGAACCGTTCGGCGAGGTCGCTGTGCTTCTCTGAGCGAAGCTCCACTCCGCTGTCGTCGTCGGCAATGAGGAGCGCGCGGCAGCCGTCCCAGTCGACGCTGAACCGCCACCCCTCGTCGTCGAATGCATCGCTGCACGGCGTGGCCACCTCGGGCGCCAGCCAGCTCCAGGGCGGCGGCGGCGTTGGCAGGTGCAGCGGCAGCTCTGGTCCGTCGTGCGGCCGCCGCCGGCGCGCGACCCGCTCGACCGCCGTCACGCCCGCCGCGAGCCCGACGTCAGGACGCTTTGCGGCGCCGCGCCGGTTCGGCGCTGCGAGAAGACGGGGGCCGCGACCGCTCGGTTCGAGCCGCGCGCTTCGTGCCGGCAGGCTCGCTTTCGCGGCGGCCCGCCTGCGCCGCTTCGACCGAAGCCTTCAGCGCAGCCATGAGGTCGGTGACCTTCGCCGGCTCGCGCTCCGGCCGATGCTCGATGGGCTGGTTGGCCATCTTCGCGTCGACCACCTTGATCAGCGCCTCGCGGTACTCGTCGTGGTGACGCTCGGGATCGAAATGTGCGCTCAGATTCTCGACGAGCATCACGGCCATGTCGAGCTCGCGCTTGTGGATGTCAGCGCCGTCCTCCGGAATCGTCAGCTCTCCGCTCGGACGGATCTCGTCGGGCTAGTGCAGCGTGTTGAGCAGGATGCCGGTCTCGTGCAGTGCCAGCCGGCACAGGTGCTCGCGATCGCGCAGCGCGAGCTTGCCGATGGCGACCTTTCCCGTCTCTTCGAGCGCGCGACGCAACAGCGTGTACGGCTTGACGCCGACCTGTTCCGGTTCGAGGTAGTACGCCGACTTCAAGTAGACGCCGGCCTCGATCTCCTCGTCGGGACAGAACTCGATGATGTCGATCGTGTGCGTCGAGTTGAGCGGGAGCTCGTCGAGATCCTTGTCGTCGACGACCACGTACTCGTCCTTGCCGACCTCATAGCCACGCACGGCCTCGTTCCAGCCGATCTCCTTGTCCTCGACCGGGCACCATCGCTTGTTGCGGATTGGTGTGTGGTCGTTGGGACAGAGCAAGCGGAACGACACGTTCTTCGACTCCGTCGCGAGGTACATGCGCACCGGGATCGCGACCATGCCGAAGCTGATGGCGCCGCGCCACATCGATCGAGGCATGACACTTCGAGTATAGGCGCGTGGCCCGGCATTGGCTCGGCGATGCTGAGCCACTGCGCGAGCGGGTTGTTGTCAGAATCGGCTGGATCGGCGCTGACGTAGCCTGACCGCGGCGAAGGTGACCGCGAACCCTGCGGGTACGAGCACCTC
>JBHEMA010000205.1:0-7162 GCA_046262795.1 Candidatus Dormibacteria bacterium
CACCAAGTACGAGTCGGGCACGGGCTGGCCCAGCTTCTGGGAGCCGATCACGCCGGATGCGGTGGAGTTCCACCGCGACTGGAGCATGCTCGTGCCGCGCACGGAGGTGCGCTGCGCGTCGTGCGGCGGACACCTCGGTCACGTGTTCGACGACGATCCGCAGCCGACGGGGCAGCGCTACTGCATGAACTCCTGCGCGCTGTCGCTCGACAAGCAGCCGAAGGGCTGAAGCATCGTCGGCTCCGCGCCGGCGGATGAGATGTTGTCGCGGGCGTCGTCATCGTGGCGTTCGTCCAATCACCACCGGAGAACGCCATGCCTGCACTCACACCGATGCTCTGGTTCGACACCAAGGGCCTGGAAGCCGCCCAGTTCTATTGCTCCGTCTTTCCGAACTCGAAGATCACCAACGTGACGCACTACACGGACGCAGGCCCGCGAGACAAGGGAACGGTGCTCACCGTCGAGTTCGAGCTCGACGGTCAGCGCTTCACCGCGCTCAACGGCGGCCCGGAGTTCACTTTCGACGAGGCGGTGTCATTCGTCGTCTCGTGCAAGGACCAGCAAGAGGTCGACTACTACTGGGACAAGCTGCGCGAAGGCGGCGGTGAGGAGGGGCCGTGCGGCTGGTTGAAGGACCGCTTCGGCCTTTCGTGGCAGGTGGTTCCCGCAGAGTTCGAAGCGTTGATCGCGGGCGGCGACGAGGGCCGGCGAGACCGTGGCATGCGCGCGATGATGCAGATGAAGAAGCTCGACCTCGCCGCACTTCTCGAGGCGGCCGACGGCGCCGCTATCGGTACAGCGCGCTGATCCGCTCGGCCGCACCCGCGACGTAGTCGCGCAGGGACGGGGGCTCGACAACGGTCACCAACGAGCCCCAGCCCAGCACCCACGGCCGCATCTCCACCTCGCTGGCCACGTCGATGCGCATCTCCAGGATTCCGGCGCCGACGCCCTCCAGCTCGGCGTTCGGATGCGCGGGCTGCTCCAGCAAAAGGCGCGCGCCCGCGGCGTTGAAGCGCAGCACCACGTGATCCGGGCGCTCGGACTGCCACACGCCCCACGACGTGCTGATGACGCGGTCGATGTCGAAGTCGTCGGGAACGTGAAACGTCTCCGGCAACAACCGCGCGCTGCGAATGCGGTCGAGTCGGAACGGCCGCACCTCGCCCGACAGCGCGTCGTGCGCGAAGACGTACAGGTGCCTGCCCTGCGCTGCGGGCTCGAGGAAGTAGGGGTGCAGCGTCCGCCGTGTGTGCCGTCCGGCACCGTCGAAGTAATGGACCTCGAGCGCACGTGAGTCGACGAAGCCGTCGATGACCGCTCGTTCGACCTGACGCCGTTCTTCGTTCAGCGGCCGAGACTCGACGGTTCGCAGCGTGCGCTCGAGGTAGCTCGACACGAGCGGAACGCGCAACGCCTGTGAGAGCTGCGCCAGCGCGCCGACGAGATCCGGGTCATGTTCGGGACGCAGCTGCTGCACGAGACGCAACGCCACCAGCAGCAGCGTCGCCTGATAGCGGTTGAGCTGCATCGCCGGCAGGCGCGTTCCCGGACCGATGCGCAAGCGTCCATCGATCTCGTCGATGTCGATGCCGGCGCTGTCGCGCAGCGTGGTGACGTAGCGCTGCACGGTGCGCTGCGTCACCGCGAGCTCGTCGGCGAGCTGCTTCGTGGTAACGCCGGCCTCCGTCTCTGCGAGACGCCGGAACAGCTGGATGACGCGCAGGAACTTCTCGCCGGACTCGTACTGCACGGTGGCCAGCCTAGCCGTCAGGGACGCCGGTCGAGTCGCAGCTCGTAGTCGATGAAGACGAGCCCTGGCTGAAACTGACGGCGCCCCCGCGCCTTGAAACCCATCGACTCGTACATGCGCTGCGCCGCATGCATCACCTCGGTGGTCTCCCAGGTGATGCGGGTGCGGCCGTGCCGTGCTGCGAGCTCGATGCTCGCCTCCATGAGCGCGCGTCCAATGCCGTCGCGGCGGTGGTCCGGGTGCACGCCGATCATGCGTAGGTGCGCTTCGTCGGGCGCCGGTGGCCGGTCCCATCGCTCAGGTTCGATGTGCTCGTCCAGCTCGATCGTGCTGCTGCCGACGATCTGGCCGTCGAGCAGCGCGATCAGCACAGGCATGCGCGACGCGCGCGCCGCGATATCGCCGATGCGCCGGAAGTAGTCGATCCACCCGGGACGGTCGGGTCGGGCGAACTCCTGGTATGCCAGCGCTGTGACCCGCCCGGCCTCCTCATATTCCTCGGGTTCGACGGGCCGGATCTGCAGCGTGCCTGCCACGTGCTCACAGTACGCGGCGCTCGGCGACAGGCTGCTGTCGCCGGCGGCGCCGAGGATGCGTGTCGTGAGCGCACTGGCGAACCACGACGCGGTCCCACCGGCGCAGCCGTCCTACCTCGAACGGGCGCAATGGCTGATGTCTGAGCACGCGGAGCTCTTCGCAACGCTCGACCTGGGCGGTTGGACACCGCGCTTGATGAGGATGCCGGTCGTCGCGCCCCGACGTTCCTCGGTCCACCGCAAGCGCTCACGCCAGCTTGCGCTGCCGCTGCAACCGCATCTGATCGTCTCGAAAGCGCCTAGGATCGGCAGCTGAATGCGTCAGATCGAAGGCCGTCTGCTGCTCAGCGCCACGGACCTGTCGAATCACCTGGCATGTGATCACCTGACGCAGCTCAACATTCGCAAGGCCCACGGCGAACCGCTCCCGGTGACGAAAACGGCGCTCGGCGAGCTGCTGAAGGCGCTCGGTAGCGCACACGAGCGCGGATGGCTCGATTCCGTGGTGAGTGACGGCATGCATGTCCGGCGCTTCGATGAGAACGTGACGCGCCACGCGGAAACGCTCGCGGAGCTGGAACAGGCGGCTCTCGACACCGTCAACGCGATGCGTGAAGGCTGCGACGTCATCTATCAGCCGTTCTTCTTCGACGGCACCTGGCAGGGACGCGCGGATTTCCTGGTGCGCGTCGACCGCCACAGCGCGCTCGGTGCTCATTCGTACGAGGTCTACGACGCCAAGCTTGCTCGTCATGTCCGCGCGGAAGCGCTGCTGCAGCTCTGTGAATACTCGCTGCAGGTTGAGCGCGTACAGGGTGTTGCGCCCGAGCGCATGCACGTCGTATTGGGCGCCGGCACCACGAGCAGTCATCTGGTCGCGGACTTTGCCGCGTATCACGCCAGGATCCGCGAGCAGTTCGGGCGAGCGGTCGAAACCGTGCAGCGCACGTATCCCGAGAAGGCGTCGCATTGTTCGATCTGCGACTACGCCGGCATGTGCGACACGCAGCGCCGCGAGGATGACCATCTGTCGCTGGTAGCGCGCATGCGCCGCGATCAGGCTCGCAAGCTGAATGCCGCCGGCATCACGCGCGTCATCGAGCTTGCCGCGCTGCCGCGGGACGCGACCGTGCCCAATGTCGTGCAGGCATCACTCGACACGCTGCGAGAGCAGGCTCGCCTGCAGGTGGAGGCGCGCGCCCACGCGCCCGACGCGCCACCGCTGTATGAGCTGTTGGAGAACGACGAACCTGGGTTCGGCTTGTCGGCGCTTCCGGAGCCGTCGCCCGGTGATGTCTTCTTCGACATGGAGGGCGACGGGCTGCACGAGCAGGCGATCGAGTACCTCTTCGGCGCTGTGGTTCACGGGGACGATGGGCCGCGGTACCGCCGCTGGCTCGGGCACACGCCGGCGGACGAGCGCGCTGCATTCGAGTCGTTCATCGACTGGTTGATGCAGCGGCTGCAGGAGCATCCGTCGATGCACGTCTATCACTACGCGGATTACGAGCGCAGCGCGTTGCAGCGGTTGATGGGACGGCACGGGACGCGCGAGGCGGAGGTCGACCGGCTGCTGCGCGGCGGAGTGCTCGTCGACCTCTACCGGATCGTGCGCCAGAGCGTGCGGCTGTCGACCGAAGGCTACGGGTTGAAGCAGGTCGAGCAGCTGTACATGCCGCCGCGTGACGGTGACGTGTCCGACGCCCAGGGAAGCGTCGTTGTCTACGCCGAATGGCTACGCACCGGCGACGACGAGCTGCTGCGCAGCATCGTGCGATACAACGAGGTCGACTGCCGCTCGACACTGCAGCTTCGCGAATGGCTGGAACAGCGCCGGCACGACGTCGAGGTCACGGCCGGGGGCATGCTCGGACGCCCGGCGCCGAAGGATGCATCCGCGCCGCAGAAGGTCGCCGAATGGGAGACGGCGGCTGACCACCTCCACGACCGCTTGACCCGCGATGTGCCCGACGAACGATCAGCGCGCAGCGAGCAGCAGCAGGCGACGTGGTTGCTGGCGCAGCTGCTTGCGTATCACCGGCGTGAATCGAAGGTGGGGTGGTGGCGCTGGTTCCGGCTCATCGCGACGCCCGAGGACGAGCTCATGGATGATCGCGACGCGCTCGGGCCGCTGACGCTGATGGCGAAGGTTGGCGAACAGGGGAAGTCGGATGTCGTGCGCTTCGTGTTCGCCCCGCAGGAGCACTCGATCCACGTCGGTGACGCTGCGTACACACCGACGACGCGCGACGGCGAGCGCGACGGTGTGCTCGCCGGACGGGTCGTCGCGCTCGACAACGTCGGCGGAACCATCGATCTCAAGCGCGGTACCGGGATCGCCGAGCGCGGTGATCCCACGCATCTCATCCCGCGCTATCCGTTCGATTCCGACAGGCAAGCGCGTGCGCTGCTCGAAATCGCTGAGTGGGTGGCGTCCAACGGGATCGACTGCGACGGCGAGCATCGAGCGGCGCGCGACCTGCTGCTGCGCAGGCGTCCCCGCCGCTCGCTGCCGAGCGTCGGTTCACTGCGTGCCGCGAGCGAGTCGGCCGAGGACGCCGCGATCCGTGTTGTCGGCGAGCTCGCCGGCGGATGTCTCGCCATCCAGGGCCCGCCCGGTTCTGGCAAGACGTACACGGCAGCGCGCATCGCGGTGCATCTCGCACGTCGCGGCAGGCGTGTGGCCGTTACGGCGACGGCGCACAAGGTGATCGGCCGCCTCCTCGAGGAGATCGCCCGGGCCGCTGACAGCGCTCATCAGTCCATGCGCATCGTGCAGAAGTGCGACCAGGACGAGCGCTGTTCCACGCCCGGCGTGCAGTGGGCGGCGAAGAACGAGGAGGTGATCGAGGCAGTTGCGACGGACTCAGTCGATGTTGCGGGCGGCACGGCGTGGTTGTTCACGCTCGACGAGCTCGCCGGCAGTTTTGACACGCTGATCGTCGACGAAGCGGGGCAGATGTCGCTCGCGGACGTCGTTGCGGTCAGCCGGTGCGCGCGCAACATCGTGCTCGTGGGGGACCCGCGACAGCTTGCTCAGGTTGTCCAGGGAAGTCATCCGGACGGCGCCGGCGTGTCCGCGCTCGGACATCTGCTCGGCAACGACGTCACGGTTGCTGCGGATTGCGGCATCTTCCTTGACCGCACGTGGCGTATGACGCCTGCGGTGTGCCGCTACGTGTCCGATACCTTCTATGAGGGCAAGCTGCAGCCGGTGGATGCGGCCGCACGGCAGGCGATCGACGTCGACGGCGATGCTGCTCTCAGCGGACTCCGCACGCTGGCCGTGAACCACGACGGCGATCGCACCTTTTCGCATACCGAAGCGGAGCACGTCAGAGCGCTCGTCGACGAGCTGCTCGGTCGTACCTGGCGACACATCGACGGCACGGTTCGCACCATCGGCGTGGCCGACATCCTCGTCGTCGCCCCGTACAACGCGCACGTCGCGTGTCTCACGCAAGCGCTCCCGGCGAACGTGCGCGTCGGCACGGTCGACAAGTTCCAGGGACAGGAGGCCGCGGTCTCGATCTTCAGCATGGCGACGTCGAGCACCGACGACCTGCCGCGCAACCTCGAATTCCTGTACAGCATGAACCGGCTCAACGTTGCCGTGTCACGGGCGCGCTGTCTCTCCATCCTCGTGTACTCGCCGGCCCTGCTGCACACGCGCTGCCACACGCCCGAACAGATGCGGCTGGTCAACGCGCTCTGCCGCTATGCGGATGCCGCACTGCCGTGGACCAGCGACACGACGCGTTCGGATCACTCCTCGCAACTGAGCCTGCTGCCGGCAGTCGTCAGCGCCTAAGCCGGGCTGCGCACGTCGACGAGCAGCGACTGGAGCGAGCGTCCGATCGCACCATCGCGATCCGACAGCGCGCTCTGCGCAAGTCCGATCCCGGTCGGTTGCACGACGGTCGTGGCGTCGAGGCACACCCATTCGTCCACCGGCAGGCGATGCACGTGCACGGTGAGATCGGTGTTGATGAAGAGATGCGTGAACCACGAGACTGGGCTGCTGATGCCGTTGCCGAAGTCGGCTGCGGCAAGCACCCGCTGCAGCGGTGTCGGCTCCTCGCCCGCGACCACCGGATGGCGAAGCCGGAACCACGCCGTCGCCGCGCCCGGTTCATCGAACCGCCCGCGCACGAAGCGAATCTCCATGCCGGTGACGTGAAACGCGGTCGTCTCCTGGTCGATGACAGATGGGACGGCGGCTTCGGGCGCAGGGGGTGCCGGCTGAGGCGTTGGCAGCGGCACGGCAACGTCGGTAACGCGGATGCGCCAACACGTGGCACGGCACACCTCGGTGTCGCCGGCGACGACCGATGCGGTTGCCAGCTGGACGCGGCGGCCGGGTCTCACGACGGCCGCATCGACGTGCAGCGGCGCAAGCGGCACCGGGCGAAGCAGCTCGACCGTGATTCGTGCGACCTGCATCGGCACATCTGTCGCGAGGCGCTCGAATGCTCGTGCCAGCACCGCCGCGACGGGCCCGCCGTGCTGTGCCGCCCGGTCCCACGGACCACGAGTGTGTGCGCTTGGTCGCAGCCGGCCGTCCTCCTCGATGAACAGCGCGTCGAACGCCTCCACGGTCACGGGCGCATGGTGACGCACCGGCATGGTGGTGCCGCTGCTACGCTCATCGCCGGGTGAGCATCGAACGCGGACGTGTGCGCGCCGGGGGCATGGTGTTCAACGTGCTCGAAGCGGGACCGCGTACAGGTCCGCTGGTGATGCTGTTGCACGGCTTCCCGCAGTCGTCGGCGTGCTGGGTCGATGCACTGACATCGCTCGGCGACGCCGGATTTCACGTGGTTGCGCCGGACCAGCGTGGATACAGCGCGGGTGCTCGCGCGCAGCACGT
>JBHEMA010000206.1:0-2553 GCA_046262795.1 Candidatus Dormibacteria bacterium
CCGTTGCAGTCAATGGCGCGACGGTCGTCGCGAGTCCCAATCCGAACACCACCACCGCGGGTAACACCTCCGTGAGGTAGTTGCCGGACGAGTCGATGCGCACGTAAAGCAAGACGCCGAGGCCAACGATGATCGGACCGATGGACATCTGCAGCCGCGGTCCGATACGCGATGCGATCTGCCCCGAGCGTGCCGACAGCGCCAGCATGATTGCGGTGACGGGCAGCAGGCCGGTGCCGGCGAGGAGCGGTGAGTAATGCGACACGGTCTGCAACTGAATCGGCAGTAGAAACAGTAGCCCGCCGAGAATGGCGTAGATCAATAGCGTCACGGCGTTGGTCGTGCTGAACTGTCGTGAACCGAACAGTGCGAGCGGGACCACCGGTGCGCGCGAGTGCAGCTCGACTGCGATGAATGCGACGAACGCAGCGGCGCCGCCGACCAGCGACACGAGCACCGGCGCGGAGGCGAACCCAGTCGCCGGGCCTTCGACCAGCCCGTAGCTGACGCCGATGAGCGCGAGCACGATGAGCGTGCAACCGGCGACGTCGAGGCGTCCTTGCTGACCCTCGTCGCGCGTCTCCGGAATGTACCGGGCGGCGAGGAACACCACCGGAGCGGCGACCGGCACATTGATGAGAAAGATGAGGCGCCACGATGCGGCCGCGATGAGATAGCCGCCGATGAACGGTGCCGCGGCGCCGGCGATGCCGCCGAGCCCCGACCAGGCGCCGATCGATTTGGCCCGATCGTCTGCGACGAAGGATGACTCGAGGATGGCGAGGCTTCCTGGTGTGAGCAGCGCACCGCCGATGCCCTGCACCGCTCGCGCGACGATGAGCACCTCGATGGTCGGCGCGATCGCGCACAGCAATGACGCAGCTGCAAACCAGACGACGCCGATCATGAAGAGGCGTCGGCGTCCCAGGCGATCGCCGAGTGCACCGCCCAGCAGCAGCAGCCCACTCAGCGTGAGCATGTAGCCGATGGTCACCCACTGCAGGCCGGCGACATCGGCATGGAACTCGCGACCGATCGTCGGTTGCGCGATGCCGACCACCGTGCCGTCGATGAACGCCATCGAGCTGCCGAGCACGGTGGCGGTGAGCACCCACCGCCCGCGGGCGCTGCGGAGCACGAGCCCCCTCGCGTCAGTCACTCACGACGCCGCTGCAGATGGCTGCTCGTCGCGCCGGCGCGCCCGATACGCGCGTGACTTCGCCTGACACCCACACGAGCGCATGCTGCACCACGCGCGCGACGCGTTCTTCGAACTGTCGTAGAACACCCAGCGGCACTCCGCCTTGTGGCAGACCTTGAGCCTTCGCCACGTGCCGTCGATGGTGGCGCGCACCATGGCGGATGCGAGCATTCCGTAGAACGCGTCGATGCCGCTGCCCGCCGGCTCGAGGCGCACGCCCTCGGCGGATATCACGGTGGCGAGCCCGTGGCCGTTGAGCATGCGGGTGACCTGCTCGACTCGCTCCGCCCCCACAGCTCGTCCGTCGTTGCTCTCGAGCACGTCACGCAGCGCTTCGCGCAGCTGGATGAGTCGCGCGCGCTCTGCTTCGGACACCGACTCGACGGCCACGCCGTATCGGCGCAACCACGCGGTGGCCGCCTCGGGCGTCGGCAAGGAGTCGTCGCCGTCCTCCAGGTGGACGGTGTTGACGAAGGCCTCGACCAGGCCGAGTGGGCCCGGGGCTTCCGGCGGGTCCTCGCTCATAGCGCCATGGTAACCGCTCAGCGCTACCGGCAAACAGGTTTGACAGGTGACGATGGTGGTGGTACGCTATCACCATCAAACAACGATAGCTGGTGACGGAGAGCCTAACCGCCTATCTCATCCATACCCAAGGAGGTGCCGGGATGAACCCCAACGATCTCTACGAGCTGGCCCACGTGGCCGAGCAGGAACACATGCGGGATGCGGAGCGGCGTGCAGCGCTGCGCGAAGCCCGTCGCGCTTCGGGCCGCCGCTGGTTCCGGATCACGCCGCGCCCGCAGCGATCGTCTCGTTGACCTGCTGCGCTCGCGCCGCGTCGAGCTCGCCCGCCTGACGTTCGTCGTCGGCCATCACCGCGTCGAGGTCGATGTCGGTGTAGCCGAGGACACCCATGTCGGCGAAGGCCCGCTTGATGCGGTCGCCGAAGAGGCCGACGTCCCTGAGCGTCGGCACGATGCGGGTGAACAACAGACTGCGGAACTGCACCATTGCCTCGGACTTGCGCACGAAGTCGAGGCACTCGTCCACGGGCAGCCCGAGGTTGTCCCAGACCTCCTCCGCAAGGAAGCGGTCGCGCATCAGGTAGCACGCGTCCACGCAGAACTCCTCGCGCTCGTCACGCTCCTTTTGTGTCAGGTGCGGGTACACGTCGCGGAGTGCCAGCCGGCCGAAGGCGACGTGGCGTGACTCATCCTCCATCACGTAGGCGTTGACCGCACGCGCCAGCGGGTTTTCCGCAACGTCACGGATGAGCCCGAAGGCCGCGAGCGCGAGTCCTTCGATGATCACCTGCATGCCGAGATACGTGAGGTCCCAGAGGGAGTCAC